>NZ_JAIDBW010000003.1:0-87809 GCF_029056165.1 Duncaniella sp.
CCCCGGCCCGGCGCGCTGCATAAGATACAGTTACAACAACAATCGGCCTTCCGACGTAAACTGTAATCACAACAACAATCGCCCTTCAGTCGGAAACGGCAACAACAACAACCGCCCTTCCGTCGGAAACGGCAATCACAACAACAATAACCGTCCTTCTGTCGGTAATGGCAATCGTCCCGGAAATCTTCCGAATAATAATGTCCGTCCCGGAAACGATCACGGTACACGCCCATCAATCGGTACCGCAAAACCAAACCATACGCCTACCGTCCATCCCGGTAATCTGCGCCCCGGCCATAATAATCATCCCGGTGGTAGCCACGGATTCGGTCCGGGTCACAATCCCGCTCCCCGTCCACCGATGGTCACGCCTCCCCACAGACCATACCGCCCGGTTATTGCCCGTCCCCACTATCGCCCTATGCCACCTCGCGGCTGGCGTCCTGCCGGAAGAGTCCCGCTGATCAGGGGTATTCTCGGCCTGACATTCGGAACTGCCATAAATTTGTCTCTTGACTATCTGTTCAATGCCGGCTATAATGTTGACGGATACACCAACGATATCGTCTATCTGCGCAACGTCTCGGCAATGAACTATGTATGGACAGACGCGGCCCTATATTATGGCAATGCCGGCCTCGATGCCTCGTCGTTCTACTACTCCACCCCGACCTATAACCTGTCGCGCTACAACAACGTGTATAATTCCCTTGTTGCAACCTACGGCGCACCCGTCTCGGTCAACAATACCGTCAATTCAATGACCGCAACATGGTTCGGAGGCAACAATGGTTATGTCACCCTCTCATTCGGAGCCAACAACATAGGTTCAAATCTCCGCTACCTTACCACCCTAACATTCGGACTCTGAAACGAGTCAACAACGTCCCGCCAAACAATAAAGGGAACGTTAGAACAATCATAAAATCAGATCGGTTGTAGAGCTTGCACTCGCGCATGCCTTACAACCGATCTGATTTTATGGATATTTCTACAGTCTCTAAACGCCCAAGCCGGCTATGAACCCGACCGATCCATATCGGCATAATCCCGACGAGTCATGAGACACAAATGCTCAGTTCGCTTGTCGCCGAGCGGTGACACTACATCTTCATTGGTATGATGATAGCGGAAACCACACTTTTCGCATACGCGACGTGACTTATGATTATCGTCATAGTAACCACACCATACAGCCGAAAGCTTCAGATCATTGAAACTACGCGACAGCAAAGCCCTGACAGCCTCCGGGATCAGACCTTGACCCCAATATGGCTTACCGATCCAGTAGCCGATCTCAGCCTCCTTGTCATTCATATCTTCATAGTGCAGACTATTTGAAAACATAATACCGCAGCTGCCCACCGGTTCTCCGGTGGATTTCAGCACCACGGCATATACCTCCGGAGCAGAGAACACGGTCCTGATTATCTCCCTGCTATTCTCGACCGACGTATGCGGAGGCCATCCCGCGCTTAACCCTATGTCCGGATCACTTGCGTACTTAAACAGAGCCTCGGCATCTCCGTCACTCCACGGCCGCAAAACAAGCCTTTCTGTCTCAACTATATTCATTTCATTTGTTCAATTTGTTCAAATCCTTATCTTTCCTTGATTTCGATTTGGGATACGGGAGAGCCTCCCACAACGTTTCAATCACTTTCAAAGCCTTTGATTTATCATGAAAATCAAGTATATAGCATTCCTTCGCCCCGCTATAGGCACAGCCCGTCTCTGCATCAGCCATCATATCCGCTATGCAGGGCAGCTTCTTGATAAAAGCGGTGTTGTCACAAGCTGTGATAATGCATTTCTCATTCAGATAGATCACATAATCACCCATCATCTTACGGCTTCTTACCATACCAAGTGGCGACAGCGTCGCGCATACAAACTCTATAAAATCAGTCGTACATGCCATGTTTACTACACAGATCAATCTTCTGTAAATGAATGAATCTCAATCAAATTACCTTCCGGATCTGCCACATAGCATGTGCGCTGTCCCCAAGGCATGGTCCGTGGAGGGAATACGGAAACTGCACCCGCTGCTGTGACGCGTGCATACTCCTCATCCACACGCTTGAACGAAGCGACATGGAAAGCAAGTTCAACCGTCCCGTTAAGACCCCTCGGATAGCCATATTCCTGTCCGGTCATACGCTCAAATTCGCTCCGTGGGAAAAATATCAGCCACATATCACCCATACGAAGCATCACGTTGGGATCTTTACCGTTCCAATCTGTCTCAAATCCCATTATGTCACGATAAAAACCTACCATTTTCCAATTATCCGTTGTAAACAGTCCTATTGTGTTGAAATTAAATCTATTATTCTCAATCATATCCAGTATATTTAATGATACTTTCCTCCACATTGGTTCACACACTGTGGACTATTGATATCGTTTTCTATTCATCATTATCTGATCAAAATTCTCTTTGCCCCATTCAGCGAGGGCCTTTATATGAGGAATAAGACTGATACCAAGCTCCGTCAAAGTATATTCTACCTTGGGAGGCACATCCGCGAACAATTTTCGGCTTATAATACCATCCACTGTCAATTGCTTGAGTACCTGCGACAAGACTTTCTCAGAAACCAACGGAATATCCCGAAACAATTCATTGAAACGAATCGGAGCATCCTCACAAATTTTCATGAGAACAACCAATGACCATTTGCTTCCGATCCATTCAAGCATCGGGGCTGCCTTACAGTAATCATAATCTAGATTTTTTGCCATAATCGAATAAACAAGATCTGCCTGATCAGCAGCAATACAAACTTCACGGTAAGGGTCATACCATTCGGTAAGTTATTGCTTTAGCTACAATTATCACATAATTTTGCAATACAAAGTTAATCAAATTCCGACATTGTAAAAATTCTTTCTGATGAAAACGATTGTAATCGTAAACGGTAGCCCCCGATTAAAAGGCAACACATCTCAGCTTCTCAATGGGTTCTCCAAGGGACTACGCTCACAAATACCGAACGCCAATATCGTAGAAGTAAATCTTTATCAGTTAAATTACTCTGGTTGCAGAAGTTGCTTTACATGTAAAGTAAAAGGTGGTAAAAATTATGGAAAATGCGTACTGAACGACGATCTCAAACCAGTGTTGGATCTCATCTCAAAATCGGACTGTCTCGTTGTCGCGTCACCAATCTATCTGCAAGATATCTCAGGCCAGACAAAATGCTTTATTGAACGCCTATGCTTCTCATTAGGATCCTATGAAAAAGGCTATAAGCCACTCTCTCATGCAAGAATACCTGTCATTACAATATACACAATGAACTCTACAAGCGAATATTCTCCACAAGGAGCATTGGACAATACCGATTTTTTCCTTGGTCATATATTTTCACCACCTAAACGTATCTGTGCCTACAATACATATCAATTTTCAGACTATTCCAAATATATGGTTGAGGTATTTTCAGAAGTTGAAAAAGCAGCATACCGTGACAGTCATTTTTTAAATGACATAAACAAGACCTTCAATCTCGGCAAGGAAATCGGCAAGACCCTGTCGCTTCACTAAATACTTATTGAAATAAATTAGCCTTATAAATACAATTAAATCGGTCGTAGAGTCTGCACGAACATAAACTCTACAACCGATTTATTTTTCTCACATTTCCATAGTTAGGATTATTTTGACAAAGCCTCTTTCACGTGCTCACTCGTTCAGTTCAGGCCGAGGAGCTGGCGGGCTTGATGATAGTCACGGTAAAACACCACGAGACCAACTCCTGTTTTGATCTGGGGAGTATAATTCTCGCCTGTGTTTTCAAGCATCGCAGGTATGCCGTTAGCTTCAAGACAACCCTTATCGATAGCAGCCACTTCCATATTCGGATAAGTCTTTAATCTGACAAGATCATCCGGCTGTGGCGGTCGTGTATCAGATAAGAGCTCCTTGATCTTTTTCAAAAATGACATATCGTAACCCTATAAATTGTCAATTCAGATTTCACTCATTGTCAGCCAAAGCCTGCTCGATGTCGGCGATAATGTCGGCCACATCCTCGATTCCGACTGAAAGACGGATGAGATCAGGCGCAACACCGGCCTCACGCAGCTGCTCGTCGGAGAGCTGACGATGGGTATGGCTCGCGGGATGGAGCACGCATGTGCGGGCATCGGCAACGTGGGTGACAATGGAAATGAACTTCAGACGGTCCATGAACTTGATGGCATCCTCGCGCGAACCTTCAAGGCCAAACGCGATCACGCCACACGATCCGTCCGGGAGATATTTCTCAGCCAGATGGTTGTACTTATTACCGGGGAGGCTGCAATAATTGACCCACTTCACTTTCGGATTAGCCTCAAGCCACTTCGCAACAGTGATGGCATTCTCACAATGACGCGGCACACGCAGATGGAGAGTCTCAAGACCGATATTGAGAAGGAAAGCATTCTGGGGCGACATCATTGAACCCAAGTCGCGCATAAGCTGTGCGACGGCCTTGGTGATATACGCACCCTTCCCGAAAGCCTTCGAATAGGTCAGTCCATGATATGATTCGTCAGGAGTAGTAAGGCCGGGGAACTTATCGGAATGGGCATCCCAGTCAAAATTTCCGCTATCCACGATAGCTCCGCCGATGCTTACGGCATGACCGTCCATATACTTTGTCGTTGAATGAGTGACGATGTCGGCACCCCACTCGAAAGGACGGCAGTTGATGGGAGTCGGGAAAGTATTATCGACGATGAGGGGAACGCCGTTGGCATGAGCCACACGGGCAAACTTCTCTATGTCAAGCACCTCTCCGCCGGGATTGGAGATTGTCTCTCCGAAGAGGAGCTTGGTGTTGGGGCGGAAAGCAGCCTTGATTTCCTCCTCAGTGGAGTTGGGATCAATGAACGTACACTCGATCCCCATCTTTTTAAGGGTGACACCAAACAGGTTGTATGTACCGCCGTAGATGTTGGAGGAGGAAACAATGTGGTCACCGCTCTCACAGATGTTGAAAACGGCATAAAAATTTGCAGCCTGACCTGATGAAGTCAGTATGGCGGCCACGCCACCTTCGAGAGCCGCGATCTTTGCCGCAACGGCATCCACCGTAGGGTTCTGCAATCTCGAATAGAAGTAACCCGAATCTTCAAGATCGAACAGACGGGCCATCTGCTCGCTCGTATCATACTTGAAAGTAGTGCTCTGGATTATCGGGAGCACACGTGGCTGTCCCTTGGTTGGAGTCCAGCCTGCCTGCACGCAGAGCGTCGCGGGCGAATAGGTCTTGTCCTGTTTCGTCATTGATATCGAGTGATTAATATTGTTGTAAAAACCAAGGGCCTCCCCGGCGAATTGCTCATTGGGGAAGCCCTTGGTTAGGTATGGCTAATGTTTTTGCTCTTTAAGCATTCTTCACCTTGTCAACGATAGCCTTGAAAGCAGCGGGATTGTTGAGCGCGAGGTCAGCGAGGACTTTACGGTTGATCTCGATACCGGCTTTGTGGATAAGGCCCATGAGCTTAGAGTAAGAAAGATCTTCAAGGCGTGCGGCAGCGTTGATACGCTGAATCCAGAGGGCACGGAAGTTACGCTTCTTGTCCTTGCGGTCACGGTAAGCGTAGGTGAGACCCTTTTCCCATGTGTTCTTTGCTACGGTCCACACGTTGCGGCGGCATCCGAAGTAACCACGGGTAAGTTTGAGGATTTTTTTGCGGCGAGCTCTTGAAGCTACATGATTTACTGATCTTGGCATTTTAAAAATGGATTGTGAACGTCAGCGGCACGTCAATGCACTTAGATTCATTTTTTAGGTGGCTGTCCGTTCGGTTAAAGAATTGAATTAGAAATCACGATTTTAATTACAAGTGAAAACCGGGCCTTTCTTACTTGAGAGCGAGGAGTTCCTTAACGTTTGAAGCGTCGCAGCGTGCTACGAGCGAGAAGTGAGTAAGATTACGCTTCTGCTTTTTGGTCTTCTTGGTCAAGATGTGGCTCTTGAAGGCATGTTTTCTCTTGATCTTTCCTGATCCGGTAAGGGCGAACCTCTTTTTGGCACCGGAGTTAGTCTTAATCTTTGGCATTGGTTGTGATTGTTAAATAATGATTTTAATTCTATGAGGAGCGACGCGCCTGCAGGCAAGCGCGTCGCGCTCGTTTTTAGCTGTAAGTTGAGTGTGTCTCAGAGACGACCTTATTTCTTCTTGGGGCTGAGCATGATGATCATGCGCTTGCCTTCGAGGACGGGCATCTGATCGACCTTGCCATATTCCTCAAGATCGTTGGCAAAGCGGAGGAGAAGCACCTCGCCCTGCTCCTTGAAGAGGATGGAGCGGCCTTTGAAGAACACATAAGCTTTCACCTTCGCGCCTTCCTGAAGGAAGCCGATGGCATGTTTGAGCTTGAAGTTATAGTCATGGTCATCGGTCTGAGGTCCGAAACGGATCTCCTTGACTACGACCTTGGTTGCTTTGGCCTTCTGTTCCTTCTGACGCTTTTTCTGCTGATAGAGGAACTTCTGGTAGTCAAGCACACGGCAGACCGGCGGCTCGGCGGTGGGCGAGATCTCGATCAGATCGAGGCCAAGACCGTCGGCGATCTTCAATGCCTCCTGAATGGTATAGATACCGTTTTCAACGTTGTCACCAACCAGTCGCACTTCACGTGCGCGGATGTGATCGTTGATAGCATACGGTTCCTCTTTACGATTGTTGTTAAGAGGACGGCGAGGGCCGTTGTTGGGGCGCGGAGGGCGCGGAGCGAAAGGTTTTTTCTCCATTCAGGGGGGTTATTGATTAATCATTTCGTTGACTTCACGAGCCAAATCGTCTGCAAAGGTAGCAATTTTCATCGAACCTTTATCACCTTCACCCTGTTTTCTTACAGAAATTTCACCATTTTCAGCTTCTTTTTCGCCGACAATGAGCATATAGGGTATTCTCTTGAGCTCGTTGTCACGAATTTTTTTGCCGATTTTCTCATTTCTGTCGTCAACCTGAGTGCGGATGTCGAGGGCGTTGAGCTGGGCTGCGACCTCATGGGCGTAATCATTGAACTTCTCGGAGATGGGAAGCACGACTGCCTGCTGGGGAGCGAGCCAAAGGGGGAAGCGGCCGGCGGTGTGTTCGAGAAGCACGGCCACGAAACGCTCCATCGAGCCGAAGGGGGCGCGGTGGATCATCACGGGACGGTGCTTCTGGTTGTCCGAGCCGGTGTATTCGAGCTGGAAACGTTCGGGGAGGTTATAGTCCACCTGAATCGTACCGAGCTGCCATTTGCGTCCGAGGGCATCCTTGACCATGAAGTCGAGTTTCGGGCCGTAGAACGCAGCTTCGCCGTATTCCTTGCGGGCATTAAGTCCCTTTTCCTCACAGGCATCGATGATGGCCTGCTCGGCGAGGTGCCAGTTTTCGTCAGATCCGATATATTTTTCCTTGTTGTTGGGATCGCGGAGTGAGATCTGAGCCTCGAAGTTGTCAAATTTGAGTGCCTTGAAAATGTAGAAGATAATATCCATCACTTTAAGGAACTCACCCTTGATCTGATCGGGTGCACAGTAGATGTGGGCATCATCCTGCGTGAAACCTCTCACGCGGGTCAGGCCGTGGAGCTCGCCGCTCTGCTCGTAGCGATAGACGGTGCCGAATTCGGCAAGGCGGAGGGGCAGATCACGGTAGCTGCGGGGAAGAGCGCGGAAGATCTCGCAGTGGTGAGGGCAGTTCATGGGTTTGAGCAGATATTCCTCACCCTCTTCAGGGGTATGGATAGGCTGGAAAGAATCCTTGCCATACTTGGCATAGTGGCCGGAAGTCACATAGAGATTCTTGTTGCCGATATGGGGAGTGATGACCTGCTGGTAGCCATACTGCTTCTGAATCTTGCGGAGGAACTGTTCGAGGCGGTCACGGAGAGCCGTACCCTTGGGCAGCCAGAGGGGCAGACCTGCGCCGACATTCTGCGAGAAGGCGAAAAGTTCCATCTCCTTACCGAGCTTACGGTGGTCACGCTTCTTGGCTTCTTCGAGAAGCACGAGATACTCGTCGAGCATCTTCTTCTTGGGGAAGGTGATGCCATAGACTCTGACGAGCTGATTGCGCTTCTCGTCGCCGCGCCAGTATGCACCGGCGAGCGATGTAATCTTGGCGGCTTTGATGGGAGCCGTGTTGGCGATATGCGGACCGCGGCAGAGATCGGTGAAAGATCCCTGCGTATAAGTGGTGATATGTCCGTCCTCAAGTTCGCTGATAAGCTCACACTTGTATTCCTCGCCACGGTCACCGAAGAGCTTCAGGGCGTCGGCCTTTGAGATGTCGGCACGGACGATGGACTGCTTCTGCTGCGCGAGTTCAAGCATCTTCTTCTCGATGCGGGGGAAATCAGCGGATGTTATTGTGTGTTCACCCGGATCAATGTCATAGTAGAATCCGTTTTCGATAGCCGGACCAATACCGAACTTCACGCCGGGGAAAAGTTCCTGAAGAGCCTCGGCGAGAAGGTGGGCTGAAGAGTGCCAGAAGGCATGCTTGCCTTCGGGATCATCCCACTTGAACAGTTTGATTGTCGCATCCTCCGTGATAGGACGTGAGATGTCCCATTCCTTATCGTTGACCGATGCGGCGAGGATGTCGCGGGCGAGTTGCGATGACAGAGATTCGGCAATCTGGAGAGGAGTGACACCGCTCTCAAACTGCTTCACGCTCTGATCTGGGAAAGTAATGTTGATTGTTGCCATTAATTAATGTGTTGGTTAGGGAGCCATACGAGCGACTCCTGTTATTTTTCAGCTTGCAAAGATAGGAAATATTTCTTGAATCCACACTTATATTATCGGAGATAATGCAATGATATGATGAAAATTCAGTCAAAAATTCCGGTCGTCAGAGATCACACAGCCCCCTGCCGGCTTTCATTTTCCATCGATGACGGTAAATTCAGTGGATTTATCACCCGTGGCCGACACATTTTCTTTCAGTAGAGCCAGTGCATGGCGGATTCCCTCAACTCCCATCCGCGAAGCATAGGTATCCGCTGTGGCCAGCATCCATCCATCTTCAAGATATGAGCCCATGACGGCATCGTTGTCGAAGCCAACAACCTTGACCTCGCCCGCTTTGCAGCCGGCATCTTTCAGCACATTGATCACACCGAGAGCCATCGCATCGTTGCAGCAGAACACGGCTTTTATGTCGGGATGCTTCATGTAGAGACGTCCGAACACTTCTTCGGCCGTAACGGTCTCCCAATTCGCTGGTTCGCTGGCCACGCAGTCAAGTCCATATTCCTCTATCGCTTTATTGAAGCCGGCCTTGCGCTGCTGCGCGTTTTCGGCCACAGGCAGACCCTCCATCATGATCACTTTATCACCTTTACTGAGCGTCGAAGCCAGTTTCTTACCGACGGCGTAGGACGCAGAGAAATTGTCCGGGCCTACGAAATCGATCTCAACGCCATCCTTTTTAAGGAGAGCATCATCGAGCTTTATGTCAATATTGACCACAGTCACCCCATTGCGGACGGCATAGACAACAGGGGCGACAAGTTCCTTTGAATCGATAGGAACAACCACGAGTGCATCAACACCCTCATCGACAAGTTGTTCCACCAGAGAGATCTGTTTATCGATTTCGGTCTGCGTAGCCGTCCCGACCGCCTTCAATTCGCAGCATCCGGTTTCATTCACAAATTCTTCAGCACCCTGCTGCATCACTTTAAAGAAATCAGCCTGAAGTGACTTCATCACCAGACCAACCTTGATTGTTTCATTTTCCATGGTCTATATTTATTTTAAATTTTTCAGATTATATTAGCTTTATCATCAAATCAACTGTCGGCAAAGTTAATTCAAATTAATAAATATGGCAAGAAAAACGTAAGATTATGCTAAGATGTTAAAACTAAGAATGGTTTTGATGGCAGTACACAGAATTTTTCGTATCTTTGCGTAACATCCGAGGAAATTATGGTTGTAACATTTGAGCATACATATTTAAAAGATCTATATGAATATGGTCGTTGTTCTGATAAGAAACACCGCTTTCAGCCACAGATCGTAAAGCGGTATCAAAAACGCGTAGAGCAACTGTTGGCCGCTCCGACTCCGGAAACCCTCTACCAATTCAATGCTTTGAATTTCGAGGCTCTGAAAGGGGATAAATCCGGATTGTTTTCAATCAGGGTCAATGCTCAGTACCGTATTGAATTCACCCTAAACACCGAAGATGAAAATTCTATTTTGACTATCTGCAATATTGTTGAACTCTCAAATCATTACGATTGATATGATAACGCTTCCCAACACACGTCCCGACATGATAGCCAACAATCTTGTTCCACAAACGCCGACCCATCCGGGTGAGTTTCTCGAAGAGGAACTCGAAAGCAGAGGCATAGCATTCCAGACTCTTGCCAAGGAGATTGGAGTGGCGGATTCCCTTGTTGACGAACTTATAAAAGGTAAAAAAGATTTCACCGTAGAATATGCCCTTATGATCGAGGCCGCTCTCGGAATCGATGCTGACTTCTGGCTAAACCTTCAGACAAATTACAATAAAGCAAAGGCCCGCCACAACACCTCTTTCATGGCAAAGCTTGCCAATATCAGGCGTGTCGCAGCAGTATTCTAAAGTTACAGGACTATGACTACCCTCCCATCTGCGGTGGCAGAACCGGGAGAAAAACACCGACCTTTACTTAATTTACAGAGCAGGATTATCAACAGGTTGAAGATGCTGATGCATCTTTGATTAGAGTAATGGCATAGAAAATTTCGCGCAAATTCGCTAACTTTGTAGTCACGATGAAGAAAATTGACAATGCTACTGTCCAGCGAATACTTGACGCCGCCGATATCGTAGAGGTGGTGAGCGACTTCGTGACCCTCAAGAAGCGTGGCGCGAACTATGTCGGACTATGCCCGTTTCACAACGACCGCTCACCCTCTTTCTATGTTTCGAAGGCCAAGGGCATGTGCAAGTGTTTCAGCTGTGGTGAGGGCGGAAGCCCCGTAAGCTTCATCATGAAGCTTGAGCAACTTTCTTTCACAGAAGCCCTGCGCTATCTCGCCAAGAAATACAACATCGAGATCGAGGAGCACGAGATGACCGACGAGGAGCGGCGTGCCGAAGGCGACCGCGAGAATATGCTTGCGCTCAACGACTTCGCCATGCGTTATTTTGAAAAGACGCTCAAGGACACTCCTGACGGCCGCGACATAGGTCTATCATACTTCCGCTACCGAGGCATAAGCGACGCGATGATCGAACGCTTCCACCTCGGCTATGCCCTTGACAGCCGTGATGCGCTCTTCAACACCGCCGTCGAACGCGGCTACAGCGAGCAATACCTCTTTTCAACCGGCCTATGCACACGCACCGAGGACGGCAGGGTCTATGACCGTTTCCGCGGACGCGTGATCTACCCTATCTTCACACTGTCGGGCAAAGTCGTGGCCTTTGGCGGCCGCACGCTCAGCAAGGAAAAGAAGATAGCCAAGTATGTCAACTCCCCCGAATCGGACATTTATCTGAAACGCAAGGAGCTTTACGGTCTCTTTCAGGCTAAGCAAGCCATATCGAAAGTACAGAAATGTATTCTTGTCGAGGGCTACATGGACGTGATCTCCATGCATCAGGCGGGAGTGTGCAACGTGGTTGCCTCATCCGGCACGGCACTGACCGTAGAGCAGGTGCGTCTGATCAAACGCTTCACCTCGAACGTCACGCTGATCTACGACAGCGATGCCGCCGGAATCAAAGCCTCGCTGCGAGGCATCGAACTGCTGCTTCAGGACGGCATGGACATCAAAGTCCTCCTTCTTCCCGAAGGCGAAGACCCGGATTCATTCGCCCAGCACCACTCTTCGACGGAGGTCGAGGACTATATCAGGGAAAACGAGACCGACTTCATCAGCTTCATGGCCCGCATCCTGATGGAAGGTGCGGCCAACGACCCGACGCGCCGTGCACAGGTGATCACGCGTGTCGTCAAGACCATCGCACTCATCCCCGACGAAATCACACGTAGCGTCTATGTTCAGGAATGTTCGCGCATACTCTTCATGGACGAGGATGTCCTGCGCCGCGAGGTCGGGAAATACTATAATGAATTCCGGCTAAAATCGAGGGAGGAGCAGCAGCGGACCGAAGCCTTCACCGGAGGTCCCGGCATCCCCACCATTCAGGAAGGCATGGCCGAAGCCGCAGTCCATGAAAAAGAACCGGAAAAACCGGCCGAGGACACAACCGACTCACGCCACGCACGTTTCCTGCGCACCTACGAAATGGCCGTGGCACGCCTGATAGCCAAATACGGTAATTTCGCCTTTGCCGACGGGATCGACGATGACGGCAACGCCGTGCCCATGACCGTCCTCGAATACATCGAGGCTGATCTTGCAGCCGATGAAATCCGCTTCGTCAATCAGGATCTCGCCCATTTCTTCGACGAGGCCCTGCGTCTGAGCCGGCTGTCGTGGGAATCGGATCTCGCACGTAAGCAGCAGGAACTTGCCGAACGCCGCACTCAGGAATTTCAAGCCGGAGTGGATGAGATACGAAACAAGGCGACGGACATAGGAAGCATATCGGCAATGGAACGCTCCTTGCGGGAGACTGTCGATACGAACTACACACGCGGCATCGAGGACTTTGCGGCAACCTATCTCGCACGACAGATGTGCTCGTCGCCTGACGACATCGTGCGCGATCTCGCCTCTGACCTTGTGGTAGAGCGTCACATACTAAGTAAAATGCACACAAAGTATGCCAAGGTAGCCACCGAGCAGGAATTGCTCGGCGAACTCGTCCCCCGCGTCCTGCACGAGCTCAAGGATGCGATCCTCTGCACCCGCCTTAACGATCTGCACGCCGAAATGAAAACCTGCGCGTCGGACTATGACCGCGTCATAGCTCTCATGCACAGCATCCGTGAGATCGAAACCGCCCGCTCCGAGCTGGCCAAACTGATCGGCGACCGCGTGATAGCACCCCGAAAGTAGTCTGCCGGATACCATGCGTTGACCACAAAGCCTCCTAAGGGCATCGTCAAAGCAAGGAAATTAAAAAAATTGTTGCTATCCTGCCTTTGTCACGGCCAAACGTCATCCTGAAAGGGTCATAGGTCGATTTAACTAATGTCTATCCGTCTTATTAGCTTTTTTTTACGTGCTCCGAATGGTAGTTAACAAAAATCTTGTTAACTTTGCATCTTGAAAATGGTGTTCAGACCATCTAAACAGCCATTACACAACAATATAGCAACTACAACAGTCCCCTCTCTACGGGTTTACAACCACATTATGACTAAAAAATTCCCTCTATACACACTGTTTAGCCTCATTCTCATGGGGTTAATCAGCGCATGTAACGAAGACTCCGAGAACTTTGTGGCTGATGGCGATTACAGCAACTGCACAGTCTCCTCGTTCAGTCTCGCAAAAGATGACAGCGTGCTGACAGGACTTGACTCAGTGTATTTTTCGATAGACCTTGTAAATGCCGTCATCTTCAATGCTGATTCCCTGCCCAAAGGCACGAAAACCGACAAACTGATCGTCAAAATCGGTACATCCTCGGCCCGCGGATGCGACCTCACTTTCCGCCGTTGCGATGTTCCCCGCGACACGACCATAAGCTACATCGACAGCCCCAACGACAGTATCAACTTCGCTGACGGACCTGTGAAGATGCTTATAACCTCCTACGACGGTCAGTCGAAACGCGAATACACCATAAAGGTCAACGTTCATCAGGTAGAAACCGACACCCTTTACTGGGACAAGGCTTCATGCCGCAAACTCCCCTCAGCCCTCTCTGCGCCTAAAGCTCAAAAAACCGTTGAGTTTCAAGGAAAGATCTACTGCCTCACCGCCACAGACGCTCAAGCATCAGTAGCCGTGACAGCCGACCCGTTTGCAAACAACTGGACTGATTCGTCGGCCACGCTCCCTGACGGAGCTGATGTAAGCAGCTTCACCGCCACAGCCGATGCCTTCTACATACTTGATTCCAACGGCACACTCTACAAATCGGCCGACGCTCTGACATGGGCGGCAACCGACTGCAAGATGAACTACATCTACGGTGGCTACGAATCCACCGTTCTCGGCGCACGCAAGGATGCCGACGGATGGAAACACCTCACCTACCCTGCTTCAAAGGAATCGGCTATACCGTCGGGATGTCCCGTAAGCGGCACAAGCCCTATGATGGTATATGAAACCAAATGGAGTGCATCACCCTTGGCCATGTTCGTCGGCGGATGTGACGCAAACGGAACTCTTGTTGGTTCTACATGGGCCTACGATGGAAACATCTGGGCCAAGATAAGCACCCGCGACATCGATGAGCGTGAAGGAGTGACCCTCATTCCCTATTTCGCTCTGCGTGTCAACAAGGCCACTTGGCGTGTGACCGAGCGCACAGTCCTTCTTGCAGTAGGCGGCAGATACGAGACATCGTCAGGCAATGTCGTGTCCAAGCAAGTCTATGCTTCCTACGATCAGGGTCTCAACTGGGAAGAGGCTTCGAGCTACCTGCAACTTCCCGATTATATTCCCGACTTTGCCGGAGCACAGGCCATCGTAGTCAACACTGAGCTGAACGAGAATACACCCCGTTCGACCGATGCTTGGACTTCATTCAGCGGTAACAATCTCCCCGTTTGGGCTAATCCGGTCCCGCTGACCCGTACAAGCCGTGTCAGTGCCCCGATCAACGAATGGGAATGCCCCTACATCTACCTGTTCGGTGGCGAAAGTGCCGACGGATCGCTCCACGACACAGTGTGGAGAGGTGTCATCCGTCGATTCACATTCAAACCGCTCTATTGAATCACCTCCTGATAGTTTGCCTTCTCTTCTCCATATATAATATAAGGTGTAAAGACTGATGAGATCTCTCCTCCGCATATTGACCGGCATCATAGCCATCATGACTGTCATGCCGTGCGCGCTGGCTCAGACGCAAGAGAGCGTCGAGACATACAAGTTTGACATCGGAGGTGGAATCGGAATGTCGGGCTATCTCGGAGACGCAAACGAAAGTTCGCTTTTCGCTCATCCCGGTGTGGCACTCAACGGCTCGTTCCGATACCTGATAAATACCCGTTGGGCAATCCGCGGAATGCTTACAGCGGCATCACTGAGCGGATCGACCGCCGACATGGACAACGTGCTTCCTGAAGGCAGGACATACGACTTCAGCTCGTGGGTCTATGATCTCGGCGGACGCGTAGAGTTCAACTTTTTCAATTACGGAATAGGTGAAAGCTATAAGCACCTCAGCCGTATTTCCCCCTACCTCAGTCTCGGTCTCGGACTGACCATGGCAGCCACCGAAGGCAAGAACTATGCGGCGATGAGCCTGCCGATGGGTTTCGGTGTGAAATATAAGCTCCGACCCAGAGTTAACCTCAGCCTTGAATTCTGCATGACCAAGGTGTTTGGAGACCACATCGACAGCTCGGAACTGAGCGATCTCTACCAGATCAAAAGCTCATTTCTCAAGAATACCGACTGGTATTCGACCCTAATGCTTAGCATCAGCTACGAATTCGGCAAGCGTTGCGTCACCTGTCACAGAATAGACTGACAGCAACTCCGGCCGGAAAGATATATATTAGAAAAGACATAACGATCAAACCAATCTCGGCGTCGAAGCCACCACAGTGGACCAGCGGCGTGACAGACTAAAAGATATGACTGAAGAATTAGATAAAAATAGCCTACCGCGCCACGTCGCCATAATCATGGACGGCAACGGACGCTGGGCCAAAGCTCGTGGCCTTGACCGCAGCGAGGGCCATGTCGAAGGTGTCAATACAGTGCGTAGGATCACTGAAATTGCTTCCGAACTCGGCATAGGCTATCTTACACTCTATACGTTCTCCACTGAAAACTGGAATCGTCCGCAGGCAGAGGTGGATGCCCTCATGCACCTCATAGTGATAGCTATCGAGCGTGAGACACCTGACCTTATCAAGAACAATGTGCGCCTTCAAATGATCGGCGATACCTCTCGCATGCCTCGCGAAGCTTACGAACGTCTCCAGCAGTGTATCGCCGACACCTCTCACGGCACCGGCCTTACCCTCATCCTTGCGATCAGCTACTCATCGCGCTGGGAAATCATGGAAGCCGCACGCCATTTCGCCGCCGATGTGGAAGCCGGTAAGCGCAAACCGGAGGACATGAATTCGGAAGAGGTCTTCAAGTCATATCTCACCACCGCTGATTACCCCGACCCCGACCTCCTCATCCGTACCGGAGGTGATCACCGCGTAAGCAACTTCCTGCTCTGGCAGATAGCCTACTCCGAGATATACGTGACCGATACATACTGGCCCGACTTCTCACGCGAGGATTTCATCCGTGCCCTCAAGGATTTCAAGGGGCGCGAACGCCGTTTCGGTCTCACTTCCGAGCAACTCAAATAAACATCAAGAAATCTCATCCCCTCCTATATCTCCCATCATAACGTTTGACCAATGCGTTTTAAATTAATCACATTCCTGCTCCTGATCTCGTCACTTTCAGTGCCCTTCGGCGTTTCGGCGCAGGCTCCGGCTGACACCATCTATAATCCCAACATACTCTTCACAGGCCTGCCTAAGACCTATGAGATAGCCGACATCCAAGTCAAGGGTGCGGACAACTATGAAGACTACATCATTGTCAACTACACCGGACTGAAGAAAGGTGACATCATCACCATTCCGGGTCCTGACATCACCGATGCCTCCAAACGCCTCTGGCGTCAGGGTCTGTTCTCAAAGGTGCAGGTCACTGTTGACAAGGTCGTAGGCGACAAGGTCTATCTGACACTCAACCTCCGTCAGCAGCCCAGAATCGGTGAGATCCGTTATCACGGAGTGAAAAAGGGCGAACAGAACGATCTTGACGAAGCCCTGCAGCTGCGCAAAGGCAATCAGATCACCCAGAACATCGTCAACCGTGCCGAACAGATCATCTCGAAATACTATTCAAACAAAGGCTTCGGCAATGCTACGGTAAAAATCAATCTTACCGATGACCTCTCGCATCCGAACGAAGTGTTCGTTGACATCAACGTCAATAAGAACGATAAAGTCAAGGTCCATAAGATCTACATCGACGGCAACGAGGTGCTGAGCGACAATCAGCTCCAGCGCGTCATGAAAAAGACCAATGAGAAAGGTAAACTGCTCAATCTCTTCCGCCAGAAGAAATTCGTGGAGAGTGACTACAACGATGACCTCGAACGAATCATTCAGAAATACAACGAAAAGGGCTACCGTGATGCTGCCATCGTAGCTGATTCGGTTGTTCCCTTTGATGAAAAGACAGTCGATGTATATATCACAGTCGATGAAGGAAAGAAATACTACATCAACGACATCTCTTGGGTAGGCAACACCATCTACCGCACTGATCTGCTCTCCAATGTACTCGGCATGGAGAAGGGTGACGTGTATAACCAGAAACTCCTTACCAAGCGCACGAAGGAGGATGACGATGCGATAGCCAACTATTACATGGACAACGGCTATCTCTTCTTCGACATCACCCCCATAGAGAAGAATGTCAAAGGTGACTCTATCGACCTTGAAATGCGTATTATCGAAGGTCCGCAGGCCCGCATCAACAACGTTATCATCAACGGTAACGACCGCCTCTACGAGAAGGTGATCCGTCGTGAGCTCTTCGTTCGTCCGGGTGAGCTTTTCAGCAAGAGCGACCTCATGCGTTCGGCCCGTGAAATCGCGCAGACCGGTCACTTCGACCCTGAAACAATGGATATCCGTCCCGAACCGAATCAGGAGGACGGAACAGTCGATATCCTCTTCAACCTCGAATCAAAATCAAACGACCAGTTTGAATTCTCGATGGGCTGGGGCCAGACCGGTATCATCGGAAAAGTGGCCATCAAGTTCACCAACTTCTCCATCAAGAACCTTTTCTATCCCAACAGCTACCGTGGCATCGTCCCGCAGGGCGACGGTCAGCAGCTCACCATCTCTGCACAGACCAATGCCCGCTACTATCAGGCTTACAGCATCTCGTTCCTCGATCCGTGGTTCGGCGGTAAGCGACCCAACTCACTCTCCGTATCGGCCTACTACAGCCGCCAGACAGGTGTGAACTCGTCGTACTACAACCGTAACTACATGAACAGCTACCTGTACTCCTACAGCGGTCTCTACAACACCGGCTACGGTTACAACGACTACTACCAGAACTCCTACGAGAACGCATATGACCCCAACAAGTTCCTCCAGATGCTCGGTGTGTCCGTCGGCTTCGGAAAGCGTCTCAACTGGCCTGACAACTACTTTACGTTCCAAGCTGAACTCGGTTACAACTGGTATTACCTAAAAAACTGGGAATATCTGTTCGATATGCAGAACGGTACGTCAAACGCCCTCACTCTCGGCCTGACGCTCGCTCGTAACTCAATAGACAATCCTCTCTACACCCGTAGCGGATCGACATTCTCACTCAACCTCCAGATGACTCCTCCCGCGTCGCTCTTCGGTAAGAAGAACTGGGGTAAACTTTACAACACGGCCAACAGCTCTACGGCTTCCACCGCCCAGATCGAAGAAGCCCGTAAGGAACTCTACCGTTGGATCGAATACTGGAAACTCCGCTTCAAATCGCGTACCTACACTCCCCTTACCGATCCTGAGGGCAAATACACTCTCGTGTTCATGACCCGTGCCGACATGGGTCTGCTCGGTAGCTACAACAAGTATCTCAAATCACCGTTCGAGACATTCTATGTCGGTGGTGACGGTATGTCGGGTTCTTACACCTACGCACAGGAAACCATCGCACTCCGTGGTTATGACAACGGACAGCTGACTCCCTACTACCGCAGTGGTTATGCCTACACCCGTTTCGGCATGGAGCTCCACTTCCCCTTCATGCTCCAGCCGACGACTACCATCTATGGTTTGACCTTCATCGAAGGCGGTAATGCTTGGACCTCGGTCAAGAACTTCTCGCCCTTCGATCTCAAGCGCAGTGCAGGAGCAGGTATCCGCATCTATCTCCCGATGATCGGTATGATGGGTATCGACTGGGCCTACGGTTTCGACCGCGTGTTCGGAACGAAGGGTGGCTCACACTTCCACTTCATCCTCGGTCAGGAATTCTGATCCCTGACCGACTTCCAGCGGGATGATAAGGCTTTATCCTGACGCGGATTAAACTTTTCACCCGCTGATGCGTCTATAATTATAGCAACTTTCCCCAACACATTTAACACCGCCGAAGGTATGAAAAAAATTTTCCTGACATTAGCACTCATCGTCGCTTGCTTCGCAGGAGCTTCAGCTCAGAAGTTCGCACTTGTCGATATGGACTATATCCTCTCGAATGTTCCCGCCTACGAGATGGCTAACGAACAGCTCAACCAGATCTCGCAGCGATGGCAGAAAGAGGTCGAGGCTGTGGCAAAAGAAGCCGAGACGCTCTATAAGAACTATCAGAACGAAATGGTCTTTCTGACCGACGAACAGAAAAAGAAAAAAGAGGAGGAAATCGTAGGCAAGGAGAAAAAGGCCGCCGAACTCCGCCAGAAATATTTCGGACCTGAAGGAGAGCTCTACAAGAAACGTCAGACTCTCATGAAACCGATTCAGGACGATGTCTATAACGCCGTCAAAAAGGTCTCCGAGGAGCGTGGCTACCAGTGTATCTTTGATCGTGCATCGTCCGCCGACATCATATTTGCCTCTCCGCGTATCGACGTGTCCAACGAGGTGCTCGAAAAGTTAGGTTATTCCAAATAAAATCCCTAACTTTGCACCACTCACGCGTTAAGTGAGTTTCCCCTACGGTCGTCATTCGTTCCACGGCCGCAGATCTTCACGAACAGAAACTTAATTATTTAAAATAAATTTTCCAAAATACAACGATGATCAAGAAACTTTTACTCGCAATCATGATTGCGTTCCCCATGAGCCTCTTCGCACAGAAATTCGGTGTCATCAACACCACAGAGCTCATCGAGTCACTCCCCGAAGTAAAGACTGTCAACGAGCAGATGCAGGCAGCTACAAAGAAATACGAGGACGAATTCACCAAACTTCAGGAAGAATTCAACAAGAAATATCAGGAATTTCAGGCTCTCGAAGCTTCTACCCCTGAAACAATAAAGGAACGCCGCACTCAGGAGCTTCAGGAAATCGACACCAAGATCCAGCGTTTCCGCGAAACCGCACAGCAGGATCTCCAGCGTCAGAACCAGCAGCTCATGGCTCCCGTTCAGGAAAAGGTTGTCAAGGCTATCCAGTCAGTAGGTGCTGAAGGAAACTACACCTTCATCTTCGAGAACGTAATGCCTCTCTACTCCGGATCAGACGTCACCGATGTCACTCCCCTTGTGAAAGCCGCTCTCGGCATCAAGTAAGCAGACATCCTGATCACTGAACAGGAATCCACTGCGATCCAACGATAAAACCCGCCCGCCATGTCGTGTCCGCACTACGCGGGTCGAATGGCGGGCGGTTGACTTATCGAATGTAACTCCTTACCGTCAAACACCGTCACTCACCCCCCAACACAACGCCCACAACTATGTTTCGAATCAAACGCATGGACATCTTCATCCTCCAGAGTTTCGTCCCTCTGTTCATGATGACGTTCTGCATCTGTCTGTTCATAGTGCTCATGCAGTTCCTGTGGCGTTACATCGACGAACTTGTCGGCAAGGGACTCGGTATAGATGTCATCGGCGAACTTTTCTTCTATGCCGCGCTGACCATGATCCCGATGGCACTCCCGCTTGCCATACTGCTCGCCTCGCTTATGACTTTCGGCAACCTTGGCGAACAGTTCGAGCTGACGGCCATGAAAGCTTCAGGTATCTCGCTCCTCCGCACCATGATGCCGCTCATTGTCCTGATGGTATTCATCGCCACCGGCGCATTCTTTTTCCAGAACGATGTCCTGCCCGTAGCGCAGACCAAGATGTGGACTCTGCTCTACTCCATGAGGCAGAAATCGCCCGAACTGGAGATCCCCGAAGGAGTTTTCTATGACCAGATCCCCGGCTACAACCTCTTCGTGCAGGAAAAGAACCGCGAGACCGGTGTGCTCTATGACATGATGATCTACGATGTATCGAAAGGCTTCGAGAACTCATCGATCATTCTCGCAGACTCCGGTAAATTATCCATCACGCCTGACAAAACACACCTGTTCCTACGTCTGTGGAACGGAGAATCGTTTGAAAACCTCAAGGATGCAGGTGCGGGAAATATGAAGAACGTCCCCTACCGACGCGAATCATTCACCGACAAGGAGATCATGCTCAAATTCGACTCCAACTTCAACCGAATGGACGAGCAGGGTATGCGTAACCAGTACGTCGGAAAGAACATGGCCGAACTTCAGGCCACAATCGACTCCGTTACCGTCCGCGTGGATTCTCTCGGCTCAATCTACAGCACGGCCCTCCGTGAATATCCTTACCTCGGCTACAGAGCATACCGCACCACGCAGTCCGACAGCGGAAAAATGGTGAATGAGCGCAAACCCAACGTGATTGTCAAGCAGCCGCTCAATGTTGATTCACTTCTGAGAGGCTCATCATCCGGAGAGCGTCTCAGCTATCTCAATCAAGGTCTGGCAAAGGCCAACCGCATGCGTCAGGAATATGAATACAAGAGCATAACATTGGCGGACGACCTCAAGACAATCCGTCGTCACGCCATCGAACTGCAGAAGAAGTTCACCCTCTCATTCGCCTGCATCATATTCTTTTTTATCGGTGCACCGCTCGGTGCGATCATCCGCAAAGGTGGTCTCGGCACACCGCTCGTAATCTCGGTGTTCCTGTTCATCTTCTACTATATCATAGATAATATGGGCTACAAGATGGCCCGCGACGGAAAGTGGGAGGTATGGCAGGGCATGTGGCTCAGTGCCGCCGTGCTTCTTCCAATGGGTATCTTTTTCACTTACAAGGCTGTCAATGACTCCGCAGTGTTCAACAAGGATGCCTATCTCAACTTCTTCCGCAAATTCTTCGGCGTCAGCGAAGTGCGTCATGTAGAGATGAAAGAACTCGTGATGGAGGACGTCAACCCGTCGGTGGCCGTCAAGCGTCTCGAAGCTTTGAAGCTTGAAGTGGCGACCTATCTGGAGAATAATCCTCCCAAGCAGAACTACCGCGACTACTGGCTTCGCGGTTATGACCGCGACGAACTCCACCGTCTGCGCGACACCATCGAGGGAGATGTGGAGTATCTCTCCAACTCACGTGAGAAAATGGTGGTGCTCAAACTTATGGATCTCCCCATACTCCGCAGCCTTTGGTTCCAGCAGCCCTCCACCAAGCCGTGGCTCTCATGGTCCATGATGGTGCTCTTCCCGATCGGCCTGCCCGTATGGTACTACGGGCGCAAGACTCAGATGCGCCTGCGCGACGAGTTGAAGACAGTCAGCAAAGTCTCCGATCAGCTTATCGACCTGATCTCACCCATGATCACCAATTCAAACGAAAATACACCCCATACTGATGGAAAATAATATAAAGTTAGACAGTATAGAAGAAGCCATCGCTGATTTCCGCGAGGGTAAATTCGTGATTGTAGTCGATGACGAGGACCGTGAAAATGAAGGTGACCTCATCATCGCCGCAGAAAAAATCACGCCTGACGATATTAACTTCATGCTCACAAACGCACGCGGAGAGCTCTGCGCGCCCATAACCATATCACGTTGCCGTGAACTCGGCCTGAACCATCAGGTGGAAGCCAACACTTCCATGCTCGGCACGCCGTTCACCGTGACAGTCGATCTGCTCCCCGGATGCACCACAGGCGTGTCAGCCCACGACCGCGCCGCCACCATCCGTGCGCTTGCTGATCCGGCCACCACTTCTGAAATGTTCGGCCGACCCGGCCACGTCCACCCGCTCTATGCTCAGGATGCAGGTGTGCTTGCCCGCGCAGGCCACACCGAGGCTGCCATCGACCTTGCACGCCTCGCCGGCCTGCAACCCGCAGCCTCGCTTATCGAGATCCTGAACGAGGACGGAACTATGGCCCGTCTGCCACAACTGCGCAAGAAAGCCGACGAATGGGGACTGAAACTGATCTCCATACGCGACCTCATCGCCTATCGTCTGCGTAGTGAATCACTGGTGGAGGAGGGTGTGGAAGTGGATATGCCTACCGCCTACGGTCATTTCCGCCTCATCCCATTCCGTCAGAAAAGCAACGGACTCGAACACATCGCTCTCATCAAGGGAGATATCAGCGATGATGAGCCCGTGCTCGTCCGCGTGCATTCATCTTGTGCTACGGGCGATATTTTCGGATCGATGCGCTGTGACTGCGGCGAGCAGCTACATAAGGCCATGGAACTGATCGACAAAGAAGGACGCGGTGCCATAGTCTATCTCAATCAGGAAGGACGCGGCATCGGCCTCATGGAAAAAATAAAGGCTTATAAGCTTCAGGAAGAGGGAATGGATACCGTCGATGCCAACCTCCACCTCGGTCACAAGGCCGATGAGCGTGACTACGGTGTCGGAGCGTCCATTCTGCATCTGCTCGGTATCCGTAAGATGCGCCTTATCACCAACAATCCCGTCAAGCGTATTGGTCTTGAGGGCTACGGACTTGAGGTCGTTGATAATGTCGGTATCGAGATAGCTCCCAACCGCTACAATCTACGCTACATGCTCACCAAACAGCAGCGCATGGGTCATACCACGCATGTCAAAAGTGGTGAGTAGTACAGAGTATAGAGTATAAAGTATAGAGTATAGATAATACGTTTAGATTTTGCAGGCGAAAAAATTCACTGCAAACAGTAAACCTAAACGTATTATCTATACTCTATACTTTATACTCTATACTACTTTCTAAATTCCCCCCTAAATTTCCCCCTCACACTCGTAGTGGACGTGATGATGGGCGGAATGACATTCGGTCAACGTATGGTCAATGATCAGATGCCTGTTTGCCATACCTGCGATGGTTGACATCTCATGCGACACGAGCAGCAGTGTAGTTGTCTTGGATAGCTCGGCCACGAGATCATAGATATAATGTTCGAAACGCTTATCCACATAACTGAGAGGCTCGTCGAGCACGAGTACACGCGGACGCGAGATGATGGCACGTCCGAGGAGCGCGCGCTGAAGCTGTCCGCCCGACAGTTCGCCTATCCCTGCAGTGGCGTGGCTTTCAAGTCCCATCTGACGCGTCACCTCCGCAACTCTCGCGGCAATTTCGGCTTTTGACAGACGTTCGCCGATAAGCCCCGACGCAATCACCTCCTCCACACTGATCGGAAACTTGGAATCGATCAGATTCTTCTGCGGAAGATAGCCTATGGAAAGCTCGTTGACAGGCACACCGTCATAATAATATGTCACCGTGCCATCCGAAGGTTTCAGCAGACGCAGGAGTATCCTCAGCAGAGTGGTCTTACCTCCGCCGTTAGGACCTGTGATAGCCACGAAATCCCCTTTCCGGACATCGAAATTTATATCCTTGAGCACTTCTTTATTATCCCAA
The DNA here is from genome assembly GCF_029056165.1 of Duncaniella sp. Taxonomy (NCBI): domain Bacteria; kingdom Pseudomonadati; phylum Bacteroidota; class Bacteroidia; order Bacteroidales; family Muribaculaceae; genus Duncaniella; species Duncaniella sp. The sequence continues at coordinate 24,494 of NZ_JAIDBW010000003.1, forward strand.
CGCTTACATATATTGCGTAGTGATATGATGGTTTCCGACATTCTGCCTGCGGGTTATTTATATTCTGATTATATGTGTTTTAATGCTTGCTCTCCTTTGTGCTGTCGGCAGTCGCAGCTATGGCATCGGCGATGGCCGTTATCTCCTTCTCCCAGTCGTAGGCAAGCGGATTGATGTTGACCTTCTCCACATCAAGCTGTGAGCCCAGAGCCTCGGCCTGACGGCTATCGAGATCCTTCTGGTAGAAAAATATCTTCACATCGTGCTCGGCGGCATGATCGATCACATCCTTCAGCGCGCCCATAGCCACCTCCTTGTTGTCGGCATTTCCGGCAGGAATCTGCTCCAGACCGTAGTCACGCGCGAAATAGCTCAGCGAAGGATGCCAAACCATGAAAGCCTCACCCCTATGGGGGGCGAGCTTAGAGACAATGGCCGTGTCGAGCGAATCAAGCCGGGCGGCAAACCGCTCATAGTTACGGCGGTAATATTCGGAATTGTCAGGATCAATCTTAGTCATGGCATTGAACATGTTTCCGGCAATGATCTTCACGTTTTTGACCGAAGTCCATGTGTGAGGGTCGATCACATCATGAGTCACACCGCCATGACTGTGAGTACCGGTCACAGGAACTACGCCGAGCGACGTGTTGAAGATCGGCAGATCCGGATGCTCGCCGTGTACTTTGTCGAGGATAGCAGCCTCAAATCCTATATTGCCCATGCGCAGGAAGCCGATGGACTTTGTGAGATTCATTATGTGGTTGACCGTCGGGTCGAATGTCTCCGGATTCGCTCCGTTGGCTATCAATGTTCTCACCTCCACGCGGTCACCCGTGATCTGTTCAAGCAGATACTTCTGCGGTTCGATGCTGACGGTCACTATCGGCTTGTCGTGAGCCGGGGCTGTACACGCCGCAAGCACTCCGAGCCAAGCGGCAAAAGTGATGATAACAGGAAGAATAAATATATTGGATTTCATTGCTATTGCATAAATTTTTGCAAATATAAGCAATTTTTAGCAATTTTCCTTTATTTTGTTAATAAAATTTTTGATTTCAACCTTTCTCCCACTGCGCGTCGAAGGCTTTGCGGGTGAGGAAGTCGTATGCGTGCCAGTTTATGTCGCCGAATTCTCCTGAAAAAAGCTCATAGCCATCCTTCTTCGGTTCAGCCGAAGAAAGATGGATCACGCTGCCATCAGCCTTGACAACGATCTCCCTGATCGCCCTGTCTCCATGAAAATGGAAGTAATGGATTTCACCATCTGTCTTTACGACACTTTCTGCCGTATCTCCATAGACGTGATAATAACTTAGGTTTGTATAACTCTCAGCTCTTTTGAGATTCAATGCAGTAAAGCTTTCAGTCTCAGGCCACGGTTTCCGCTTAACCTCAGCATAAAAAAATGATGACCCTATGACATAGCCATATTTCATACGTTCAATAATCGAACTTCGCGGATGCACTCCATCATACTCTATACATCCTTTTAAATAGTCAGGAAGTTTCCCGATGTCTTTAGATGGCTCATTGAAACGTCTGACAAACCAATGATCGAATGGATTGACATAGTATGTCTCCAATGTTCCATCGGGAGATATCATATATCTTGGATCTCCAAAAATTAAATTGCATAATTGTTCCTGATTCAAGATAGGTGCTTTCCCGACCTTGTACCAAGCTCCTAATTTTGTTCCTACTTGGATATATGTAAGAGTATGGAAACCTATCTCACCATTGATAACATCCGTCAAATCCGGATTGGCATCAAGCGGGTATTTCTTTCTAAACACCCTGATCAATGCTCCTCCAAGCATAAAGGAGTCTTTCCCCACATATTGGAAATAGCACTTATACTCATTATCTATCTCCGCACAGAAGATATCCCCTATACGCGTTACTGTTCGCTTTGCCATAAATTATACAGTGGTATTAAATTTAGAGGTCATCATAATCGCTTAATAGCCAATCTGGAATAATTCCCCTGCAAGGTAGTGATAAATTCTTGTTTTGCCAAAAGGGAGGGGTGTTTTTGTTAATTTTCAGCATGTTTGCGGCGTGATGCGGGTCAAGGATGGTGCAATTCGGATTTTTTTATTACCTTTGCAACTTGTAATTACAATATTACCCGCGATTTATAAACAAGTAACATAATCATTTCCATAACATAACCGAAAATGGCAACCCAAGACGACGTTTTCAAGAAAATAGTAAGCCATGCCAAGGAATATGGCTTCGTGTTTCAATCGAGCGAGATTTACGATGGCCTCTCAGCCGTCTATGACTACGGTCAGAACGGCGTGGAGCTCAAAAACAATATCAAGCGTTACTGGTGGGATTCGATGACACTCCTCCACGAGAACATCGTGGGCATCGACTCCGCCATCTTCATGCACCCCACCATCTGGAAGGCTTCGGGTCACGTGGATGCATTCAACGATCCCCTGATTGACAACAAGGATTCAAAGAAACGTTACCGTGCCGACGTGCTCATCGAGGAGCAGATCGCCAAGATCGAGGATAAGATCGAGAAGGAAGTGGCCAAGGCCGCAAAACGATTCGGCGAGAGCTTTGACGAGGCAATGTTCCGCCAGACCAATCCCCGCGTGCTCGAACACGCCGCCAAGCGCGATGCCCTCCACGAACGCTTTGCAAAGGCTATGAATGACAGCGATCTCGACGAGCTCCGTCAGATCATCATCGACGAAGAGATCGTCTGCCCCATCTCCGGCACTAAAAACTGGACGGAAGTCCGTCAGTTCAACCTCATGTTCAAGACCGAAATGGGATCGACTGCCGACGGCGCGATGACGGTATATCTCCGTCCCGAAACCGCTCAGGGTATCTTCGTCAACTATCTCAACGTCCAGAAGACAGGCCGCATGCGCATCCCCTTCGGCATCGCACAGATCGGCAAGGCGTTCCGCAACGAGATCGTGGCCCGTCAGTTCATCTTCCGTATGCGCGAGTTCGAGCAGATGGAGATGCAGTTCTTCGTTCGCCCCGGTTCGGAAATGGAATGGTTCAACCGCTGGAAAGAGTTCCGTCTGCGCTGGCACAAGGCTCTCGGCCTCGGCGACGAGAAGTATCGCTACCACGACCACGAGAAGCTGGCCCACTATGCCAACGCCGCTACCGACATCGAATTCCAGATGCCTTTCGGATTCAAGGAAGTCGAGGGTATCCACTCACGTACCAATTTCGACCTCTCGCAGCATGAGAAATTCTCAGGAAAGAAGATCCAGTACTTCGATCCCGAACTCAACGAGAGCTACACCCCCTACGTCATCGAGACCTCGATCGGTGTCGATCGTATGTTCCTCAGCGTCCTCTGCTCGTCATACGAAGAGCAGGAACTCGAAGGTGGCGACAAACGCGTCGTGCTCCATCTTCCCGCAGCACTCGCCCCGGTGAAATGCGCGGTGATGCCCCTCGTCCGCAAGGATGGTCTGCCCGACAAGGCACGCGAGATCGTCAACGAACTCAAATTCGACTTCGCCACTCACTATGAGGAGAAGGACTCGATCGGTAAGCGTTACCGCCGTCAGGATGCCATCGGTACACCCTTCTGCATCACTGTCGATCACCAGACTCTTGAGGACAACACCGTCACTCTCCGCGAGCGCGACTCTATGGAGCAGAAGCGCGTGAAAGTGGAGGATCTCCACAAGCTCATCCACAATGCAGTGTCGCTCAACGCACTCCTCCGCAAGCTTGCTTAACGAACTTAACTCACGGTCCTGTAGAGGGACGCGGCAAAACCCCACGTCCCTCTACGGATCATATATCATTCTCCCCCCACCGTTAACAACTCCCTCCCACTAAAATGAAACACTACTTCAAACTCCTCCTCATCGTCACTTTCCTGATCCCGATGCTCTCGTCGTGTAACTACAACTCACTCGTCGAGAAGAAGCAGGGTGTCGAGCAATCATGGGCCGAAGTCCAGAACCAGTACCAGCGTCGTGCCGACCTCATCCCCAATCTCGTGGCCACTGTCAAGGGCTATGCTACACACGAGAGCGAGACTCTCGAAAAAGTGACGCAGGCACGCGCGGCGGCAACTTCAGTCAACATCAATGCCGATGACCTCAACGAGGAAACCCTCGCCAAGTTCCAAGCCGCTCAGAATGAACTGACAGGTGCTCTAAAATCACTCCTCGCCGTCACCGAAGCATATCCCGACCTGAAGGCCAACGAAAATTTCCGCGATCTGCAGGTACAGCTCGAAGGAACGGAAAACCGCATAGCAACCGCACGCGGACGCTACACTCAGATCGTGGCCGACTACAATACTTCGATCAAGAAATTCCCCACCAATATCTACGCCGGATGGTTCGGCTTCGAATCACAGCCGCAGTTCAAGGCCGACGAATCGGCTCAGCGCGCTCCCGAAGTGAAATTCTGATCCTTTCAGACGGCAGCCCTGAAAAGAACATATCAAACCAACGGTCCTAAACACCAATTCATGTCAAAATTCAGACTTCTATTCACTCTCTTCATCCTCACGAGTATCGGAGGCATGCTGACCACGTCGTGCAACGACGACAACACGTGGGACGACTACAAGGAGTGGCGCGTAGCCAACGAAGAGTTCTTCGATGAGCAGCACTTCCTGATGGAGGACGGTAAAAACGTCTATCAGACCGTCACTCCCGCATGGAATTCGGGTGCGACCATCCTCATGCGCTATCTCAACGACCGCAAGCTGACCGAGGGCAATCTCTCGCCGATGCTCACCTCAACGGTGGATGTCAAATATATCGGCCGCCTATACAACGGCGTAGCCTTCGACTCGTCATACCGTAACACAGCCTCCTACGGCGACAGCCTCTTCCGCACGACTCCCGGCTCTGTCATACAAGGCTGGACCATCGCACTCATGGACATGCGCGTAGGCGACAGTGCCCGCATCGTCATCCCCTACGTGCTCGGCTACGGTGCGTCAGGTTCCGGAAGCATCAGCCCCTACTCCACCCTCGTGTTTGACGTGAAGCTCGTCGATATACCTTATTACGAAGTGCGTCCCTGATCCATAACGGGATTCACTGAAGCTACTGTCCTGCAAGCAAGACAATGGATTTCAAATTAGAAGCAACCGCCCCCGGCTCAGCAGCAAGAGCCGGCATCATCACTACCGACCACGGCGAGATCCGCACACCTATCTTCATGCCGGTAGGCACACAGGGAAGCGTGAAAGCCGTCCATCAGCACGAACTGCGCGATGCCGTCAAGGCACAGATAATCCTCGGTAACACCTACCATCTTTATCTGCGTCCCGGCATCGAGATCCTTGAAAAAGCCGGAGGACTGCACAAGTTCAACGGCTGGGACCGCCCTATCCTCACGGACAGCGGCGGCTTTCAGGTGTTTTCGCTCTCGGCAAACCGCAAGCTGACTGAGGAAGGTGCATGGTTCCGCTCGCATATCGACGGATCAAAGCACCTGTTCACTCCTGAGAAGGTGGTCGATATAGAGCGTTCGATCGGTGCTGACATAATGATGGCTCTTGACGAATGCCCTCCCGGCACCGCTGACTACAGCTATGCGCGCAAATCGCTCGACCTCACCCATCGCTGGCTCACTCGCGGATGGAAACGCTACAAGGAGACCGAGGGTAAATACGGTTATTCACAAGCTTATTTCCCTATAGTACAAGGTGTCACCTATCCTGATCTGCGCCGCGAGTCGGCCAAATTCGTGTCCGACCTCGGAGCTGACGGCAATGCCATCGGCGGTCTGGCCGTAGGCGAACCCGCCGAGGTGATGTATGAGATGATCGAGGTGGTCAATGAAATCCTGCCCGCCGACCGTCCGCGCTACCTCATGGGGGTCGGAACTCCCGCCAATATCCTTGAGGCGATTGACCGGGGCGTGGATATGATGGACTGCGTGATGCCTACGCGCAACGGCCGCAACGGCATGCTCTTCACACGCCACGGCACCATGAACATGCGCAACAAGAAGTGGGCCGACGACTTCTCTCCTCTGCAGGAGGACGGTCCGGCTTACGTCGATCACGTCTATTCCAAAGCCTATGTCCGTCATCTCTTCATAGCCGACGAGATCCTCGCCATGCAGATCGCATCCATCCACAATCTCGCCTTCTACCTCTGGCTTGTCGATGAAGCACGCCGCCACATCATCGAGGGCGATTTCAGCCGCTGGAAGACCGAGATGCTCGAATGTGTCAGCCGCAGGCTCTGACAAAACTCCCGCAGCAGATCCTGTCAGCTGTCCCTGCGTCACATACAGTCAAAATAACCTTACACCACCACTCCACACCATCCACCTCACTACAGTGAAGATTCTCGACTGGTACATCATCAAGAAGTTCCTTGGAACATACATCTTTGCGATAGCCCTGATTCTGGCCATCACAATCATGTTTGACATCAACGAGAAGCTCGACGCCTTCCTGAAGGCGCCGCTGAAAGCCACAGTGTTTGACTACTTCCTCAACTTCCTGCCCTACTTCGCCAACCAGTTCAGCCCGCTCTTCACTTTCATCGCCGTAATCTTCTTTACCTCAAAGCTCGCCGACAATTCGGAGATCATAGCCATGCTCTCCACCGGCATGAGCTACAGGCGACTCCTGCGCCCCTACATGATAAGCGCGACCGTCATAGCCATAGCCACATACGTCCTCAGCGCATACATTATCCCACCCGCCAACGTCAAGCGAATCGACTACACCAATACATACGTCAAGAACAAGCGTGTGGATTACGGCACCAATATCCAGCTTCAGGTGGCCAAGGGTGAGATCGCCTATATGTCGCGCTATGACAACACGAGCAAGACGGGCTACAAATTCTCGCTCGAATCATTCGAGGACAAAAAACTCGTGTCGAGACTCACGGCACAGACCATCCGCTGGGACACACTCCACCGCTGGACCGTCCGCGACTACATGATCCGCGATTTCGACGGACAGCGCGAGAAAATCCGTCGCGGAGGCCGTCTGGACACCATCATCCCCATCGAACCACGTGACTTTCTCATCTCGAAAAATGACCACGAAACCATGACATCTCCCGCTCTGCGCGAATACATCGAGCGTCAGAAAGAGCGCGGAGTGGCCAACATCAAGTCATTCGAGATCGAAAATCAGAAACGCTATGCCATGACTGCAGCCGCATTCATCCTCACCGTCATAGGCATGTCACTCTCGTCGCGCAAGATCAAGGGAGGCATGGGTGTCAATATCGGCATCGGACTTGTGCTCAGTTTCAGCTACATCCTCTTCATGACCGTGACATCGACATTCGCGGTGTCGGGCTACACATCGCCTATGGTGGCAATGTGGATTCCCAATATCCTCTACACCATCATTGCGTTTGTACTCTATTATAAGGTCTCGCATCAGTAACACTATCCGCACCGTTAGTCCACAGTTGACATTTTTCCGCATAAACCATCCTCCCGGAAGAAATAGCGGGGCTTACAGTTCCTTGTTGAAACGATAGGTGAACGTCAGCAGCACATAACTTCCGATTTTCCGCGAATAGGTTTTATAGATGCCTGAATAGGTGGCGTGGTAGTAATAATCCCTCTGTCTGTTCAGCATATCTTTCCACTCCAGAGACAGCTGACCGCTACGACCTTTCAGAAATCTCAGTTCGATACCGGTATTGAGCAGAATCTCCTCATTATCCTTGCGGTTAAGCATCGTGCCAGTCCTCACGTAATATCGTGAACTTGCGATGATCGACAGTCCCCACGGCAACCTCAAGGCAGGATCAAGACTGAACGACAGGCTACGCTCGATGTCACTGCGTCCGTGCAGGTCATTGTCCATGCGTCTGAACTCCCATGAACCGTTGAAATGAATATCGAACCGTTGCGGAAAGTAACTGCAGCTAAGGTTTACCGAACAACTGTTCGTGCGCGTGACACTCTGCTCCGGTTCATTGGCCATATCCTCGTTGACAAAACCTACATTTCTTTCAAACCGTCCCGACACCAGAGCTGAGGCCAAAAACTTGCCGGTAAATTTAGTGTAACGCAGCTCGACATTGCCATTATAACTTCCGCTCACGTTGACAGGTTTCATGGTCCTGCCACCCGTCTCCGGATTGTAGTAAGTGGCAGTGGTCTGTTCGTTGTATGCATTTGAGAAATAACCGTTGCACTGGAGTCCCGAAGGTTCATGCCTGATGTCAAGATTGAACGACTGCCTGTAGGAAGCCTTCAAATCCGGATTACCAACAGTGACATTAAGCGGATGACTGTTGTCGATCAGCGAGAGGAGTGATGACAATTGCGGCTGACCTGTCGATCCGCTGTAGCCGAAGCCCACGTTCCACTTATCATTATTGTATCTGATTGACAGCGTCGGGTTGAAATTCACCGACCGCCGGAGCGTGTCGGCCTGCGCACGGCCCGTTTTCTGATCGAGTGTCCGGCTTTCAGGTGCGAAAAAGCATCCACCGGACACATTAAGATTCTTTGAATTGTAGTCAAGTCGCAACCCGATGTTATTGCTATGTGTGCGGCTCAGCGTGCGATTGCTCAGACTATCGACAAAGGCAGTTTCATAATCAGGTGGCAACTCGCCCGGATTCCGTTCACTGTCACGGTCAAAAAATGGTGAGAGATCATAGGTCTCGCGTGAATAATCCGACCTGTTAAAAGTGTATTCGTAGGAAAGCTCGAACTTAAAACTTTTGCCTACCGGCTGAAGGAAACTTAACCTCGTACCGTAACCGCGATTGACGGAAGGCGATGCGTTGTATTGATCGCGGTAGAGAATTGAGTCACGGCCATCGCTACCGATCAGACGGAAATATTCCGTTGTCGATCGGTTGAACGAATTATCGTGACTATCATTGCCATTCACCTTCATCGAGAGTGACAAAGCCGTTCCCCGTTTATTGAATTTACGCGTCAGGGCCACATCCAGATCGTAACGTAAATTATGCGAATTGGAAAGACCGTCATTTGAATTGCCGTTCACACGTGTCGCCGGGTCAATCATCTCATACGCATGTCCAGCGAACGGATTCCTGACATTGAGACCGGGGTCGGAATCGAAAGTCTCGCTGCGCGAAGTACTGCTGCCACGCGACCTCCCCATGCCTAATGCACCGGACATGCTAAACATAGTTTTATCATCTGGATGCCAAAGCATACGGACATCCGAACTGACGTTGCGACTGCGATTCAACGAACGGCTCTGTGAGGCGTTGTAAGTATTGCCGGAAGGCAGATAGCTGTCACTTGTCGAGGATGATTCATTTCCGGATTTAGAGTAACCGTAATGGCCTGAGAGATTCAGATCCACCTTACCTATCTTTCTCGAAACATTGAGTGTCGCGTGATCGGAACGGTTGTCCTTGTAATCCGTCATCATGTTGGCATTGCCGCTTCCGAGCATCAGCGTGAAATTTTTATCTGACCCAAAACTGTAGGACGACAGTTCGAGATTCTTTTTCCCTTCCGTACCGTATTTCACGGAAGCAGAGTTAACCAGCAGCCCGTCAAATTTTGACCGTGTCTGCAAGTCAAGCACATAATTCTTCCCCCGTCCCTTCAGTCCGAGAAACATTTCCTCGTCGGTTGCCCTGTCGTAGATCTTTATGTTACTGAGCAGATCTGCGCGCAGATTCTCCAGAGCAATGACCTTTCCGTCCTTGAACATCGGTTGGCCGTTGATCATAATGTCATTCAGTGGCTTACCGTTATATGTCAGTGAGCCTGTCCGCTTATCGTAAGCCATTCCGGGGATCAGCCTGATCAGATCTTCAAGAAATGCGCCGTCGCGCGTCTTGAAAGCATCCGTATTTATAATGGTGGTATCGCCTCTCATCAATACAGGTTTCACCGGCGCGGTCACCACTACCTCATCGAGATTGATTATCCGGAGCAGCGAATCCATCTCGGCAATAGCCGCACTGTCGCGCCTCACGGATTCCGGGACTGGATCCGGTGCGAGGATCGCGCTTGTGTCTCCGGTCCGTGTGGGCAAAATTCCAACTCCCGCCCCACTCACTGACGTCACGAGGCAGAGACACACGACCAAAGCTACTGTTATCCGACTGAGAAAAGTTATCATTACGCAATTTATCCGACTAAAGTAGTCTTTTCTCAAACGATCACAAAATCCTACGCCTTAACTTAACCTAAATTAACCATTTATCAACGGCACTAATCCCTTCTAAATTTTAAACTAACCAAGAATCCCAAACGTTATATTTACCTAATCAATGTGGCTATATCAGAATAGATAAATTCCGACTTGATTTTGACACAGCATCATCTTTTTCAGCTATTATGAAGACTTCCTCATCACCTACGCCGCCGCAAGCACCGACGCTTTCCGGCGGTTATTATATTTTTCTGATCCTTTTCCTCGTCCTGCTGAGTGCCTTCGGATCGTTTGTCAACGACATGTATCTCCCGACCTTACCGGAGATGGTACGCGCATTCCACACATCCAGATCGACCGTGCAGCTCGGTCTGACATTCGGCATGATAGGTCTTGGCCTCGGTGAGCTCATCCTCGGTCCTCTAAGCGACCGCTTCGGACGTAAACCTATCCTTGTCGGCGCACTGATTGTGTTCTGCATCGGAGCAATGTGCAGCGTATGGTCGAAAACCATCCACATATTCCTCTGGTGGCGACTTGTGCAGGGTATCGGAGCATCAGGAGGCTACTTCCTCGCGCGTACAATTCCTGCGGATCTATATAAGGGACGGACGCTCGCTAAAGTCATGGCCATCGTAGGTGCTATCAACGGTTTCGCACCGGCCTCCGCTCCCGTCATAGGCGGTCTTGTAGCCCGGTCGATAAATTGGCAAGGCATTTTCTGGATATTGTTCGGATTCAGCGCAATGCTGCTTCTTCTGACCATTCCGTTCAGGGAATCCCTTCCGGTGGATCGACGTGTCAGAGGGCGTTTCGGCTCTGCATTTAAAAATTTCGCAGTCCTTGTCCGAAACCGTCACTTCATGACACACGTACTTCTCAAGGGCAGTGCTTTAGGCGTACTTTTCGCCTATATTTCATCAGCACCGTTCATTATTCAGGACCACTATCATTTCTCGCAACTTCAATTCGGTCTGTTCATGGGAGTCAACGCTCTCGCTGTAGCAGCCGGTGCATCGGCAGCCATCCGCTTCAAACCGCTCAAACGAGCCGCCGTCATAGCCGCATGGGGACTGGCGACCGTGATCGCAGTTCAATATGTCTGCTTCTACACGATAAACAACGTGTGGATCTACGACGCCCTCAATCTCCCGATGCTTTTCTGTCTCGGAATGATCTTCACAGTCGGCAATACTTTAGCCATGAACGAGGGACGAGCCTGTGCGGGTGACGCATCTGCATTGGTCGGCTTTGTGGGCTATGTCTTTGGTGCGGTCGTCAGCCCGCTCGTCGGTCTGGGCGACATCCTCCACTCCACACCGCTCTGCATGGCCATACTGACGGTGATCGTGGTCATCTCAGCCCACAAATCGCGCGAACTCCCCGCAGACCTGACGGCTACCGGTCAAACATCGGCCTCATCCGGATCGGACAGTTCAAAATGACCAATTTACGATGGTTGATCGAATTTAAAAGTTATATCCAAGGGTTATGGCTATATTGCGGTTCACAATTTTGCCGAAACCTTCCATATCCATCACGCTTGGGAGTCCAAACTGATATTCAAAACCCAGATACACATGGCGGAATGTATAACCTACACCTGTTCCAAAGCCTACATCAAAACGGCGTAGGACATCCTTGCTAAAAGTACTCTCCGTGTCTCTTCCGATTTTTGTCTGTCCTACAGCTCCGCAAGAGAAATACGGGCCAAAATTCACCTGAATCTGCGACTCCTTAGGGAGATTTATACGGTATGAAGCTTGTATCGGAATCTCCAAGTAGCCGGCCACCACACTCACATCAAGAATCCTGTCGTGCTCATCCACAGCCATATCTTTCATATCAGCACCCTTGAAAGTGAGATACACTCCTGTGTTTAAATAGAAACTCTTAACTATACCATATTCAGCCGAAAGCCCGACTCTGAAACCTTGCCGGGAATCAAAATTCATACCTATCCCTTCATAACTGTAATGTAAATTAGATATGTTCATGCCGGCACGTAAGCCATAGCCATAAGGCTGTTCAGGTTTCGAGGAATCCCACAGCAACAGTTGAGCCGAAGCGTCCGTAACACTCAGTAATGCCAGCAGAGCAGTGAAGATAATCTTTTTCATGAATCAGATTTTAGGTAATTTATACTTATGATAAATGGTCGCCATGTTTGGACAATAAATCCGGATGACAACCGGTTCTATCTGCAAAGATAGCAATATTTCAGATCATTACGCTAATTCGCATTATTAAAATTATATAATTTTAACTAATCTCATTCCTAAACTATGAGACCTTTTACATGCATACATTCTCGCAATTGCAACTGTTCTGCAAATCGGGTGGACTCACGGATTCGGGAGAAATTTTTGATCATGGCCATATCCTTTCGATTTAGCCATTATAACTGTATATAAATATTAAATTTATCATTTCATTGCAGCATTTGACAAATAATTCGTAAATTTGCAACCAATCATCTCCAATCATCTCTCCGGAGTAGAGTCCGGAAGAGAAAAATAGTTTTAGGTCAAGTTTCCAATCGTAATAAATAACCCACACATTACCATATACGAATTTAGTATGAGTGACAGGCTTTTCATCTTTGACACGACGCTGCGCGACGGAGAGCAAGTGCCCGGTTGTCAGCTTAATACAGTTGAAAAAATTGAAGTTGCAAAGGCTCTTGAAGCCCTCGGTGTAGATATCATCGAAGCCGGTTTCCCTGTATCGAGTCCCGGAGATTTCAACTCCGTGGTAGAAATCTCCAAGGCTGTGACATGGCCGACTATCTGTGCGCTCACCCGTGCTGTCGAGAATGACATCCGTGTAGCTGCCGAGGCTCTTAAATATGCCAAACATCCACGCATCCATACCGGTATCGGGACCTCCGACTACCATATCAAATACAAGTTCAACTCCACGCGTGACGACATTCTCGAACGTGCGGTAGGTGCCGTATCATTCGCCAAGAAATTCGTGGAGGATGTGCAATTCTACGCGGAGGATGCCGGACGAACCGACAATGAGTACCTCGCCCGCGTGGTCGAAGCCGTGATCCGTGCCGGTGCAACTGTCATCAATATCCCCGATACTACCGGTTACTGCCTCCCGTCAGAATTCGGAGCAAAGATCAAGTATCTGATGGACCATGTAGATGGCATTGACAAAGTCGTTATCGCCACACACTGCCACAATGACCTCGGCATGGCTACAGCCAACACTGTAACAGGTGTGGTCAACGGCGCACGTCAGGCCGAAGTGACCATCAACGGTATCGGCGAGCGTGCCGGCAATACCTCTCTCGAAGAGGTCGTGATGACCTTCCGCTCACACAAGGATCTGGGTATCGACACCAACATCAACGCTACCAAGATCACAGGTATCAGCCGCATGGTGTCGAGCCTCATGAATATGCCGGTGCAGCCCAACAAGGCCATCGTCGGACGCAACGCCTTCGCCCACTCATCGGGCATCCATCAGGACGGTGTGCTCAAAAATCGCGAGAGCTACGAGATCATCGACCCCAAGGATGTCGGTATCGACGAAAACTCTATCGTCCTCACAGCCCGCAGCGGACGCGCCGCGCTCAAGCACCGTCTCCACGTGCTCGGCATCGAGCTTTCAGGAGCTGATCTTGACAAGGCATACGAAGCATTCCTCCGTCTGGCCGACCGCAAGAAGGAGATCAATGATGACGATGTGCTCATGATAGCCGGCGCACACCGCAAGGCCCTCAACCGCATCAAGCTCGACTTCCTTCAGGTGACGAGCGGTGTAGGTGTCCACTCTGTCGCAAGCGTGGGTCTCGACATCGCCGGTGAGAAGTTCGAAGCCTGCGCTTCGGGCAACGGCCCTGTCGATGCAGCCATCAGCGCGATCAAACAGATCATCCACCGCAAGATGCTCGTCAAGGAATTCCTCATTCAGGCCATCAACAAGGGAAGCAACGATATCGGTAAGGTTCACATGACTGTCGAACATGACGGAGTCCCCTACTACGGATTCTCAGCCAACACCGACATCGTAGCAGCCAGTGCCGAGGCATTCATCGACGCTATCAACAAATTTGTCCGCTAATCTCTCCCGAAATAACTTCCATACCAAAGTCAATCCACCAATCATGGGTAAAACTCTTTTTGATAAAATCTGGGACGCCCACGTCGTCAACAACATCGAAGGCGGTCCCTCTCAGTTATATATCGACCGTCACTACTGCCATGAGGTGACCAGTCCTCAGGCATTCGAAGGTCTCCGCTCACGCGGACTCAAGGTGTTCCGTCCGGAACGTACCTACTGTTCGCCCGACCACAATATCCCCACTCTCAATCAGGACAAACCGATCGCCGATCCCGTGTCGCGCAATCAGGTCGAGACCCTCACACGCAATGCCGAGGAATTCGGCGTGACCCTCTTCGGCCTCGGACATCCCAAGAACGGCATCATCCACGTCATCGGACCGGAAAACGGTCTTACCCTCCCCGGCTACACGATCGTCTGCGGTGACAGCCACACCTCAACCCACGGAGCTTTCGGCGCAGTGGCTTTCGGAATCGGCACGAGTGAGGTCGAAATGGTGCTCGCTTCGCAGTGCATCCTCCAGCCCAAACCCAAGACAATGCGTATCAATGTCAACGGCAAGCTCCGCCTCGGAGTGACCGCCAAGGATATCGCACTCTATATCATCGCCAAGATGACCACGGGCGGAGCAACCGGTTACTTCGTCGAATATGCCGGTGACACTATCCGCAACCTCTCCATGGAGGAGCGTATGACCGTCTGCAACCTCTCCATCGAGATGGGTGCGCGCGGCGGTATGATCGCCCCCGATGAGACCACTTTCGCCTACGTCGAGGGACGCGAATTTGCCCCCAAAGGCGAGGAATGGGAAAAGGCCGTGGCCTACTGGCGCACACTTCCCTCCGATCCCGATGCCAAGTTTGACCGCGAAATCAACTTCGATGCCGCCGACATCGAGCCACGCATCACTTTCGGTACAAATCCGGGCATGGGCATAGGTATCAATGACCCCATTCCTGCTCCCGATCCTGAGGACGAGGCAGGAAAGATCTCCTACGAAAAATCGCTTGATTACATGGGCTTCAAGGTCGGTCAGGTACTCGCCGGTACGCCTGTGGATTACGTGTTCCTCGGCAGTTGTACCAACGGACGCATCGAGGACTTCCGTGCATTCGCCAACTTCGTCAAGGGTCGCAAGAAAGCCGACAATATCACCGCATGGCTCGTCCCCGGCTCGTGGAAGGTAGATGCGCAGATCCGCGAGGAAGGTCTTGACAAGATTCTTGAAGAAGCAGGATTCGAGATCCGTCAGCCCGGATGTTCAGCCTGTCTGGCAATGAACGAGGACAAGGTGCCGGCCGGCAAGCTCGCCGTCTCCACATCCAACCGTAACTTCGAGGGCCGTCAGGGCCCCGGATCGCGCACGATCCTCGCCGGACCGCTCGTAGCGGCTGCTTCAGCCGTAACCGGTGTCCTCACCGATCCCCGCACCCTCATGTAATCCACCTCATCACGCTCCAACAGCAAGCATCATGAAAGAAAAATTCTCCACTATAACCTCAACCTGTGTCCCCCTCCCGATGGAGAATGTGGATACTGACCAGATCATTCCCGCACGCTTCCTCAAAGCAACCTCGCGCGAGGGTTTCGGCGACAATCTTTTCCGCGACTGGCGTTATGACAAGGACGGCAACCCCGTGAAGGATTTCGTGCTCAACGACCCGACATATTCAGGCTGCATCCTTGTGGCCGGTAAGAACTTCGGTTCGGGTTCGAGCCGCGAACATGCCGCTTGGGCCATCCATGACTACGGTTTCCGCGTCGTGGTGTCGAGCTTCTTCGCCGATATCCACAAGAACAACGAACTCAACAACTTCGTGCTCCCGGTAGTGGTGAGCGAGCCTTTCCTCGCCGAGCTTTTCGACTCGATCGCGGCCGATCCCAAGACGGAAGTCAGGGTCGATCTTCCCTCGCAGACCATCACCAATCTTGCCACAGGCAAAAGCGAGACATTCGACATCAACGCCTACAAGAAACAGTGTCTTTCCGAAGGTCTTGACGATATAGAATATCTCCTCTCCAAAAAATCCGATATCGAAGCATGGGAAGCCGGACGCTGACACTATGTCAGCCGTCCGACCTCTTCTCGATCCGATCCCCCGAACATACACTCTACCCCCACATACACAGGAATGTACGTTGAATTAATGGACACCACTCTCCGCGACGGAGAGCAGACATCGGGAGTGTCGTTCTCGACCTCCGAAAAACTCGCCATCACACGCCTGCTCCTTCAGGAACTCCACGTGCCCCGCATTGAGATCGCGTCGGCACGTGTTTCTGACGGTGAGCGCGAGACCGTGCGTAAAGTCTGCGCATGGGCCACGCGTACAGGTTATATCGGAAACATCGAGGTGCTCGGTTTCCTTGATGGTGGTGAGTCAGTCAGATGGATAAAGGACGTAGGTGGAAAGGTGATCAATCTCCTTGCCAAAGGCTCGGAGAAACACTGCCGCCTGCAGCTGAAACAGACCCCGGAACAACACTTCGCGGCTATAGCAGCCGAAGTGGCGCGCGCACGTGAAGCCGGCCTCGACGTCAACATCTACCTTGAGGACTGGTCAAACGGAATGAAGCACTCGCGCGACTATGTTTTCGCGCTCATGGAATCCATCAAGGATCTTCCGATCCGCCGCTTCATGCTTCCGGATACCCTCGGCATACTTAATCCGTATGACACGCTTTCATACATGCACACCATCGTGAAGCACTACCCGACGCTTCACTTTGATTTCCATGCTCATAATGACTACGATCTGGCCACGGCCAACGTGTTCGCGGCCGTCAAGGGTGGAGCCAAGGGCGTCCACTGTACCATCAACGGTCTCGGTGAGCGTGCCGGCAACGCGACTCTGTCGAGTACCGTTGCCGTGATCCACGATCAACTGGGCGACACGACGGATATCGACGAAAGCAAGATCAATAAGGTCAGCCACATCGTTGAGTCATTCTCCGGCATCATGGTGCCACCTAACAAGCCGATTATCGGTGACAGCGTCTTCACGCAGTGTGCAGGCGTACATGCCGACGGCGATAACAAGAGTCAGCTCTACTTCAATGAGCTGCTCCCCGAACGCTTCGGCCGGGAGCGTGAATATGCCCTCGGAAAGACTTCCGGCAAGGCCAACATCAAGAAGAATCTTGAAGCCCTCGGAATCGAGCTTGCGGAAGCGGATATCCACAAGGTCACACAGCGCATCATCGAGCTTGGCGATAAGAAAGAGATCGTCACACAGAGCGATCTCCCATTCATCATTGCCGATGTGCTCAAGCATCCGACATTGCCATCGGACATAAAGGTGGCCAACTATTCGCTGACCCTGACACGCGGACTTCGCCCGACAGCCACAGTGAAACTGGTGGTCGGTGAGTCGGAATTTCAGGAGTCGGCTGTGGGCGACGGTCAGTTTGACGCTTTCATGCGTGCCGTGCGCAACATCTATCGTGGCAAACTTCAGCGCGAGTTTCCCACGCTGGTCAATTACTCGGTCAATATCCCTCCGGGGGGCAAAACGGACGCACTCGTCCACACCACCATCACTTGGGATCTGGACGGAAACGTATTCAAGACCAGAGGTCTCGACCCCGACCAGACCGAAGCGGCCATTCAGGCTACGGTGAAGATGCTCAATCTCCTCGAAACCCTCAAAGCTTAGGGCTTAAAGTTCGGACAACACAAGTTTTGATCCGTACAATTCGTAAACAATAATATAACGATTATATACAATGAATCTTAAAGTTGCAGTTCTTCCCGGTGATGGCATCGGGCCCGAAATCTCCCGTCAGGGAGTAGATGTGATGACAGCCGTATGTGAGAAATTCGGTCACAGTGTGGAGTACCGCTACGCCATCTGCGGAGCTGACGCCATCGACAAAGTAGGCGATCCCTTCCCTGAGGACACATACGAAACTTGTCTGTGGGCAGACGCAGTACTCTTTTCAGCCGTAGGTGATCCCAAGTTCGACAACGATCCCAATGCCAAGGTCCGTCCCGAACAGGGTCTGCTCGCAATGCGTAAGAAACTCGGCCTCTTCGCCAACATCCGTCCCGTCGAGACTTTCGCCTGTCTCATCCACAAGTCACCCCTCCGTGCCGAACTCGTCGAAGGAGCTGATTTCATCTGTATCCGTGAGCTCACCGGCGGTATGTATTTCGGTGAGAAGTTTGAAAGTGACGAGCGTGCTTACGATACTAACGCTTACACCCGCCCCGAAATCGAGCGTATCCTTCACGTGGCCTACAGCTATGCGATGCGCCGCAACAAGCACCTTACCGTTGTCGATAAGGCCAACGTACTTGCGTCCTCACGTCTCTGGCGCAAGGTCGCTCAGGAAATCGCCCCGCAGTATCCCGAAGTCAATACCGATTTCATGTATGTCGATAACGCTGCCATGCGCATGATTCAGGAACCCCGTTTCTTTGACGTGATGGTCACTGAAAATACTTTCGGCGACATCCTCACCGACGAAGGTTCTGTGATCTCCGGCTCTATGGGACTCCTCCCCTCTGCCTCAACCGGCGAAAAGACTCCCGTATTCGAGCCGATCCACGGTTCTTGGCCTCAGGCCAAGGGTAAGAATATCGCCAATCCCCTTGCCCAGATCCTCTCTGTGGCCATGCTGTTTGAATACTTCAATCTCATGGAGGAAGGCGCACTCATCCGCAAGGCTGTCAACGCATCGCTCGACGCCAATGTCCGCACCCCTGAGATTCAGGTCGAAGGCGGCGCACACTACGGCACTGACGCTGTAGGCGCATGGATTGTCGATTATATCAAAAAAGCCTGATAAGCAGGTAAGTTCATACATAACGCATCTTAAATTCTGCACAGTCTCATCTATTCTTGAGTCTGTGCAGAATTTGTTTTTATAACTCCCTCCCGAATATTATCCCGGCTAAAAAATTTTTATCATGACTTGAAATTCCCACGTTGCTCACTACAATTTCGTAACTTTGCAGACGCTATGACCGATTCCATGCTTCAAGAAATTGTTTCCGCTGTCAGCGGAGTCCTGACCGACTATGTAATGGTGACTGTCCTGCTTGCAGCCGCCCTGTTCTTCACCATCGTTACCCGCGGAGTGCAGTTCCGCATGGTGGGCGAGATGCTGCGTCTCCTCATCCATTCGGGCAAACGGGACAACGACCACCGCAAGAACGACGAACCACAACACGGTACCATCAGTTCATTTCAGGCATTCGCCCTTTCGATCGCTTCGCGCGTCGGCACAGGTAATCTTGCCGGAGTGGCCACGGCAATCGCTGTCGGAGGACCCGGCGCGGTGTTCTGGATGTGGATCATAGCCATCTTCGGAGCGGCTACCGCATTTATTGAATCCACCCTTGCACAGCTTTTCAAAGTAAAGGGCGACACATCATTCTTAGGTGGACCGGCCTACTACATACAGAAAGGTCTCCACAAACGCTGGTGGGCCGTGATTTTTGCAGTACTCATCACCCTGACTTTCGGATTCGCCTTCAACTCCGTCCAGTCCAATACCATAGCCGGAGCTCTCTCAACTTCGTTCGGAATCCCCACGGGATGGACAGCTTGGGGTCTCTGCGGACTCACACTCATAGTCATCTGGGGAGGCATACAGCGCGTGTCGCGCTTCAGCGAGATCGTCGTACCCGTAATGGCTATCGCTTACATACTGTTAGCACTGGTGATAATCTGCATGAACATCTCGCACTTCCCTGCCGTCATGGCCTTGATCATCGAGAATGCATTCGGCATGGATCAGGCTCTTGGTGGCACGGTCGGCGCAGCGATGGTCATGGGTATCAAGCGTGGTCTTTTCAGCAATGAAGCCGGAGAAGGCTCTACGCCCAACGCGGCTGCAACTGCCTCGGTAACCCACCCTGTCAAGCAAGGACTCATTCAGACTTTGGGAGTCTATACGGACACACTGATCATCTGCACCTCAACGGCATTCATCATCCTCTGCAGCGGTGTTTTCACTAATGGTGACAACGGTATAGTGCTCACTCAGCAAGCCATTGATGCCGGGCTTGGGACGGACGCTGCCATCGGATCAACTTTCGTCAGCATCGCCATTTTCTTCTTCGCCTTTACAAGCATCGTCGCCAACTACTATTACGGAGAGACCAATATCCGTTTCATCCACGACAACGACACGCTGATCAACATTTACCGTCTGCTTGTCGGGGCTATCGTTTATGCCGGAGCAGTCACATCGCTCGACATCGTATGGGGCTTCGCCGACATCACAATGGCACTCATGACCCTCTGCAACCTTGCGGCCATCCTCATGCTCGGCAAATATGCCATCCGCCTCCTGCGCGACTACCGCAGCCAGCTCCGCGCAGGCCACGACCCCGTCTATCAATCCTCCACAATCCCCGAAATAGCCTCCGAAACCGAGTGCTGGGATTGAAACCGGACGACAAAACCACATAAAATAAAAGCACGTGCAATCATACTGAATCATGATTGCACGTGCTTTTATTTCATACCTTGAATTTCGGAATGCTTTACTCCTCAGTAGCGGCAAATTCCATCAGGTATGCCTTGATGAAGGCATCGATATCGCCGTCCATCACACCGCCTACGTCGCTGGTCTGATAGTTGGTACGGTGATCCTTTACTCGGCGGTCGTCGAACACATAACTGCGGATCTGCGAGCCCCACTCGATCT
The DNA here is from genome assembly GCF_029056165.1 of Duncaniella sp. Classification (NCBI taxonomy): domain Bacteria; kingdom Pseudomonadati; phylum Bacteroidota; class Bacteroidia; order Bacteroidales; family Muribaculaceae; genus Duncaniella; species Duncaniella sp. The sequence goes on from NZ_JAIDBW010000003.1 coordinate 45,324, forward strand.
TCATCTTTCCAGCCTCGATCTTGGCCTGCTCCTGAAGACGGTGTTGCAGCTCCTTGTCATAAAGGATGGATCGCAGCTGACGCATTGCGTTCTCCTTATTCTTAGGCTGGTCACGCGTCTCGGTATTCTCAATCAGGATCTCTTCCTGCTCGCCGGTATAGGGATCGGTGAACTGGTAACGGAGACGCACGCCTGATTCCACCTTATTGACGTTCTGACCGCCTGCACCGCCCGAACGGAAGGTGTCCCACGACAGGAGTGCCGGATCGACCTTCACTTCGATGGTATCATCTACAAGCGGAGTCACGAAGACCGAGGCGAATGAGGTCATGCGCTTGCCCTGTGCATTGTAAGGCGAGACGCGCACCAGACGGTGCACACCATTCTCACTCTTCAGATAGCCGTAGGCAAAATCACCCTCCACGTTGATGGTACATGACTTGATGCCGGCCTCGTCACCTTCGAGAAGGTTGGCGATGGAAGTCTTGTAGCCGTGGCTCTCACACCAGCGGAGATACATGCGCATCAGCATCGAAGCCCAGTCCTGACTCTCCGTGCCACCTGCGCCCGAATTGATCTTGAGTACCACTCCGAGCTTATCCTCCTCGCGGCGGAGCATGTTGCGGAGTTCGAGTTTCTCGATCTTGGAAATAGCGTCGGCATAGAGAGCGTCGATATCGCTTTCCTCCACAAGACCCTCCTTCAGGAAGTCCCATGCGAGTTCAAGCTCGTTGACCACTTTGTCGATCTCCTCATAGCCGTCGATCCATGCCTGAAGATCCTTGATTTTCTTCATCTGTGCCTGAGCTTCCTTGGGGTGTTCCCAGAAATCGGGCACATGTGTGCGGAGTTCCTCCTCCTCTACTTGGATTTTCTTGCTGTCGATGTCAAAGATACCTCCTCAGCGCCAGCTTGCGCTCAAAAGTCTCTTTTAATTGTTCCTGAGTAATCATGTCTATTACGGATGAAACGGGTTAGAAAAATATTATTTGTCTGCAAATTTAAGCATAATTTAGTAATTTTGCAGCCATGCAATGGATTTATGACATATTTCTGAGCCATTCGGCCCTGCAGGCAGTGATAATCATATCGGTTATCATCGCCGTCGGCCTCGCGTTCGGCAAGATCCGCGTGTGGGGTATCTCGCTTGGCGTGACTTTCGTGTTTTTCGCCGGTATCCTTGCCGGACATATCGGTCTGTCGATAGACCCGACAATACTCCACTACACCGAGAATCTCGGCCTTGTCCTTTTCGTCTATGAACTCGGCCTGAAGGTGGGTCCCGGCTTCTTCAGCTCTTTCCGCAAGGGAGGATTGCAGCTTAATCTCCTCGGTCTCGGAGTGCTGCTGATCGGAACCGTCATGGCTGTACTGTTCAGCGTCTGTCTCGGAGTGCCCATCGGCGAGGCGACAGGCATACTCTGCGGCGCGACCACCAACACACCTGCGCTCGGTGCGGCGCAGCAGGCTCTCGAACAGATGGGACTCTCGGCCAACGGTGCGGCCCTGAGCTGTGCGGTGACCTATCCGCTCGGTGTTGTCGGTGTGATCCTCGGAATAATCCTTCTGCGTAAAATACTCATCAAGCCGGGGATGCCCCTTTCATCCGAATCCGATGAACCCGACGGAACATTCATCGCCGAATTCAAGGTGTGCAATCCGGCCATCTACGATATGTCCGTAGGCCAGATCTCACAGGTGACAAAGACCCCCTTCGTGATCTCACGTCTGTGGCGCGACGACACCGTCAGTCTTCCCGACTCGAAAACCGTGCTTAAAAAAGATGACCACATCCTCGTCATCACCACGCCTGACGACTGCGCCAAACTCAAGGTACTTTTCGGAAGTCAGGAGGCCCGTGACTGGAACAAGAAGGATATCGACTGGAATTCCATCGACCATCAGCTCATATCGCGCCGCATCATCGTCAGCCGTCCGGCCATCAACGGTAAGAAACTCGGATCGCTCCGTCTGCGCAACCAGTATCACATCAACATCAGCCGTATCAGCCGTAGCGGTCTCCATCTGCTCGCCACTCCCGGTCTCGTCCTCCAACTCGGCGACATATTAAATGTAGTCGGTAGTGCGGCAGATATCGAGAAGGTGGAGAGCATACTCGGTAATACTGAAGTGAAACTCAAAGACCCCAACCTCGGAGCTATCTTCTTCGGCATCGTCTTAGGTCTCGTGGTCGGATCAATACCCATCGCCATACCGGGAATTTCGACTCCGATCAAGCTCGGACTTGCCGGCGGCCCGATCATCATCGGTATCCTCATCGGACGCTTCGGCCCACAGTTCCGACTCGTCACATATACCACCCGCAGTGCCAACCTCATGCTGCGCGGAATAGGCCTGTCGCTCTATCTCGCCTGTCTCGGACTCGACGCGGGCGCACAGTTCCTTGACACCATCATGCGTTCCGAGGGTCTGCTGTGGATCGGGCTTGGTTTTCTCATAACCGTAATTCCGGTACTCATTATGGGAGTAGTAGCCATGAAGACCATGCACCTTGACTTCGGCCTCACCTGCGGTATGCTCTGCGGAAGTATGGCCAATCCGATGGCACTCAACTATGCCAACGACATCGTTCCCGGCGACTATGCCACCGTCAGCTACGCCACCGTCTATCCCCTCTCCATGTTCTGCCGAGTCATCATCGCCCAGCTCATCATACTCTGCTTTATCTGATAAAGATCGGGAACAAAAAAGATTTTACTTTTAAATTCCAATTTGCATCTCATTTCATAAAGGAATTTGTTGTATATTTGTAATATTCAAAATTTTCCAATAATGAAATCTCGTCAGGAGTATATCGACATATTGCATCAGCACACCCAAACTATCCGTAATGAGTTCGGGGTTCGCTCGCTATGTATCTTCGGCTCCGTCGCAAAAGGTGAGCAAGATGAATATAGCGATGTTGATGTATGCGTCGATATGGATGCAAAAATGTTTCTTGTGATCCGTCTGAAACGCTATCTCGAAAATCTTTTAGGAAATTCCGTAGATGTCGTACGACTACACAAGGGCATGAATCCCTTTCTGAAATCCGAAATAAACCGCTACGGAGTGCATCTCTCCTTTTAATTGGAAGATAAACTAATCCTCAAAAATCAGAAAATCGACTCGCGGGTATAGGTGGTGAGCAGTTCAAGAGCCTTCATTCCCATGACGGAATTACCTTTCTCATTCAGACGAGGACTCCATGTAGCCACCGCATAACGGCCCGGATAGACCGCACCGATACCTCCGCCCACACCACTCTTGCCCGGAAGTCCGACAAGATATGAATATTCACCTGCATCGTTATAGAATCCGCAGGTCTGCATGACGGCATTGATGCGCTTGACCTGCGAAGCCGTCAGCCTGACACTCCCGAACAGAAACTCCGACCGGCGGTCGGCAAACGGGAGAAACGAACGCGATAACTGCCGGCAATCCATCCTGACCGAACATTGCAGAAAATAGAAGTGCAACACATCCTCGATGTCATTGTCAAGATTTTCGTAATACTTGAGCATATTGGCTATGGCAGCGTTGATGTAGCCCTTCTCTCGCTCCGAAGCCGCCACTTCACGATCATAATCGACATGACTGTCGCCAGCAAGCTCACGCACGAAATCAAGATAATCCTTCTCCGGATCGGCAAGGTTCGACAGCAGAATATCGGCAAGGACTATCGCCCCGGCATTGATGAACGGATTGCGCGGGATACCGCGGTCAAGCTCAAGCTGAATCAGCGAATTGAACGCCGCCCCCGACGGCTCTTTCCCGACCCTGCTCCAAAGCTTCTCGCCAAGCATCGAGAGACACATTGAAAGCGAAAACACCTTGGTGATACTCTGAATGGAGAAAGGCTCGCTCACATCTCCCCACTCTATCACATCGCCGTCAGTGGTGGTGATGCAGATTCCGAAACGGTCCGGATTGACCTTGGCGAGTGCGGGAATATAGTCAGCCTGCCGCCCTACATGACGAAGCGGCTCTATCTCCACCGCTATTTCTTCCAGTATCTTCTTATAGTCCATAAAAAACTCAACAGGAAAGAACGATCAAAGCCGATTTTTAATAAGTCACCTCCCAAAGATACAGCGCATGACCGGGCATCGAAGTGCCGGCGGCGCAACGGTTGCGCTTTGCTATTACCCGTCCGAAATCCTCAACAGTCATTTTGCCGCGGCCCACTTCAACCAGCGTACCGACGACAGCCCTGACCATATTGCGCAGGAAACGGTCAGCCGTGATGACAAACACCCACGCATCCGGAGCGATCTGCTCCCAACGCGCCTTGGTGACGTGACAGATGTTTGTCTTCACATCCGTGTGCAGCTTGGCAAAGGAAGTGAAATCCGACGTCTGAAGCAGGAGTTCGGCCGCCTCATTCATCTTTGCAAAGTCCAGTCCCTCCGGAGCTTTCCAGCTCAGAGGATAGAAAAATGGCGACTTGCATGTCACTGCATAGTAATGATACGTACGCGATGTAGCGTCGAAGCGGGCATGTTTCCCCGCTTCGACCTCATATATATCTTCGATGGCTATATCTTTGCCGACAAGTGCATTGAGCTGTCTGACGAGCCGCGACGGATCGCGCAGAGGCTCGTCAGTGTCGAAATGCGCCACCATCATGCGTGCATTCACACCTGTGTCCGTGCGCCCTGCACCGACGATCTTCGTATTCTTACGGATCACTGTCGATAGCGCGGCCTCGATGACAGCCTGCACGGTAACAGCACCCGGCTGGCACTGCCATCCGTGGAACGGCGCGCCGCGATAAGCCAGACGCATGAAGTAGCGTTTCGGCTGTCCTGCTGTCAGTTCCTCCTCCACGGTTCAGTCCTTTTCGATGTATGTGTAACCGTAAAGACCCGAACGGTAATTGCTCAGGAATTCACGTCCCTCTTCCGGAGTGATCTTTCCGGCTTTCATTGACGATGTCACCCATGCCTCGACGTTGCGCACGAGTTTCTTTGGATTGAACTGCACATAGTCAAGCACATCGGCCACCGTCTCGCCGTCGATTATACGGTCGATCTCATAGCGGTCCTTATAAACCGAGATATGCACGGCGTTCGTGTCGCCGAACAGATTGTGCATGTCGCCGAGTATCTCCTGATATGCGCCGACGAGGAACACTCCGAGATAATAAGGCTCACCTGATTTCACTGTATGGACAGGCAGAGAGTTGGCCACACCGCCGTGGGTTGAGATGAAGTTGGATATCTTGCCGTCGCTGTCGCAGGTGATGTCCTGAAGCGTACATGTGCGCGTCGGTTTCTCGTCAAGGCGTGAGATGGGTATGATGGGAAACACCTGATCGATAGCCCACGAGTCCGTGAGCGACTGGAACAGCGAGAAGTTACAGAAATACTTGTCGGGAACCATCTTGGTCACCTTACGCAGCTCTTCAGGCGCATGCTTCATTCCGGCGGCGATATCGCCCACCTCACGGGCAATGCTCCAGAACAGCTCCTCGATCTGTGCGCGTGTGCGCAGGTCGAGCATACCGAGGCTGAAAAGGTCGAGAGCCTCCTCGCGGATCTGAAGGGCATCGTGCCAGCTCTCCAGCAAACGCTGCTGATCGAGCTTGTCCCAGATCTCATATAGCTCCTTTGCAAGTTCGTGGTCGGTATCCTGTATATCCTTCGAATCCTTCCAGAAAGGAAGCTGAGTGGTCTCAAGTACCTCGAACACGAGCACCGAATGATGAGCCGTGAGCGAACGTCCGCTCTCATTGATGATGTTCGGCTGCTTGATGTTGTTCTTGATGCATGCATCGACGATGGTCGAGACAGCATCATTGGCATACTCCTGAATGCTGTAGTTCATCGAGCTTCCGGAGGCGGAGTTGCGCGTGCCGTCATAATCCACTCCCAGACCGCCGCCAATGTCCATGAAATCAATGTCGAAGCCCATGCGGGTAAGCTGCACATAGAACTGCGCGGCCTCGCGGATAGCTGTCTTTATTCGGCGGATCTTGGTGATCTGGCTACCTATGTGGAAATGGATGAGCTTCAGGCAATGCTTCATCTTGTTGCGCTCCATGAAGTCAAGTGCCTCAAGCAGCTCCGATGAATTGAGACCGAATTTCGACACATCACCTCCGCTCGTCTCCCATTTGCCCGAACCGGACGAGGCAAGCTTGATGCGGATACCCACATTGGGATCGATACCTATCCGCTTGGCCGCCTCGGAGATGATGCGGAGCTCGTTGAGTTTCTCCACCACTATATATATACGGCGACCCATCTTCTGGGCGAGAAGCGCGAGTTCGATATAAGTCTGATCCTTATATCCGTTGCAGATTATAAGGGCGTTTTCCTTGATATTGGTCGCAAGCACCGCATGGAGCTCAGGCTTAGAGCCGGCTTCAAGACCGATGTTGAACTTTTCGCCGTGACTGACGATCTCCTCCACCACCGGGCGCATCTGATTGACCTTGATAGGATAGATGATGTAGTTCTGCGCCTTGTAGTCATACTCCTTCGATGCTACGGCAAAACAGTTGGAAATCTTCTCGATACGGTTGTCGAGGATGTCGGGAAATCTCAGAAGCACCGGCGACGTGATGTCGCGCACCTGAAGTTCGTCCATGACCTCACGGAGGTCAACCGAGGCAAAACCCTCGCGGGGTGTCACGGCTACATTTCCCTTGGAATTGATGGAGAAGTATTTGCGTCCCCATCCCTGAATATTATACAGTTCCTCACTGTCCTCTATTCGCCATTTTCTCATCGGCTGATGTGCTTATAAAATTTTACTTAAAACTTACGGAAACAGGCAGCTTTTATGCTGCCACATCGTGGTGATGTGGTGATTAAACAAACAAAAGTACAACTTATTTTATGAAATCATCCATTTTTCACATAATTATTTTCATAAATTTGGTTTATTTTCAATAAAGGTTGTATCTTTGCTACTGAATTGCGTCCGCCTATATTTTTCAACGCTCACATTCATCTATATTATAACTATTTTTTTTGCTATGGACAAAAAAATTGCATTCTCAATGCTTCTCGGTTCAGCAGTCATGCTGACCGGTTGTGGCAAGAAGATGAATCAGTTCGCTGCTGATTACTTCTCAACCAACCCCAATCCCCTCGAAGTAGTAGGTCAGAACGTACCCGCTACCGTGACCGGTAACATTCCCCCGAAGTTCTTCGTTAAGAATGCCACCGTAACTGTAACTCCCTACCTTACTTTCGACAACACCGAACTCGCCGGTAGCTCTATGACTTTCCAAGGCGAGAAGGTTCGCGGTAACAATCGTGTCATCTCTTATGACAATGGCGGTACAGTGACCATCCCCGTAAACTATGTTTACCAGCCCGAAATGCAGAAGTCAGAGCTCTACCTCGGCTTCACTGTAGATCAGAAAGGCAAGCAGTATGTCCTCCCCCGCGTGAAGGTTGCTGACGGCGTGATCGCAACAGCTGCTCTCGCTGACGCAGGTTCAGTTAATCCCGCTCTCGCTGCCGACAAGTTCCAGCGCATTATCAACGAAAAGTACAAGGCAGACATCCTCTTCCTCATCAACGTCGCTAACCTCCGCGAAAGCCAGCTCAACTCTGATCAGATGAAGGACTGGAACAAGCAGGTGGCTGAGGCCAACGCTGACAACCGTCGCGAGATCAAGGAACTCAACATCGAGTCCTACGCTTCACCTGACGGTCCTTACGACTTCAACGCACAGCTCGCTCAGAAGCGTGAGACCAACACCAAGGGCTACCTCGAAAAGCAGCTCAAGAAGGACAACATCACTGAATTCGGCGAACTTACCGCCAACTTCACTCCTGAGGACTGGGAAGGCTTCCAGAAGCTCGTTTCTGAAAGCAACATTCAGGACAAGGACCTCATCCTCAGCGTCCTCAAGATGTACAAGGATCCCGAAGTACGTGACCGTGAGATCCGCAACATGACAAGCGTATTCGACGAACTCGCTGAGACCATCCTCCCCCGTCTCCGTTACTCTCGTCTCACTGCTTCTATCGACGTGATCGGTAAGAGCGACGCCGAAATCAATCAGGTATTCGACGCCAACCCCTCTTCACTCACCATCGACGAAATCCTCTATGCAGGTACTCTTACTGACGACCTCAACCGTCAGAAGGCTATCTACGCTGCTGCCGCTCAGTACTTCCCCAACGACTACCGTGGCTTCAACAACCTCGGTATGGTTCTCTATCAGCAGGGTGACTACAACGGCGCGCTCAACAACTTCAAGAAGGCTGCCGCCCTCAACCCCGCTGCCGGTGAAGCTCAGATGAACCAGGGTCTCGTAGCCCTCCTCAACAACGACTTCAAGGCTGCCAATCAGGCATTCGGCAAGGCCGGTGGTGTTCCCGAACTCGGCTCAGCTCTCGGTGTTTACTACCTCCAGCAGGGCGACGTAAACGCTGCTGTTAAGGCATTTGCTGACGACAAGAGCAACAACGCTGCTCTCGCCCAGATCCTCAGCAAGGACTACAGCAAGGCTAAGAACACACTCTCTGCCATCAAGACTCCCGATGCCACTACTTACTATCTCATGGCTATCCTCGGTGCACGCACCAACAACGAGCAGATGGTAACCTCTAACCTCAGCAAGGCTATCAAGCTTGACAACAAGCTCGCTAAGCAGGCTGCCAACGACCTCGAATTCGCTTCTTTCAACCTTTCTTCAGTTCTCTAATTGATCTGACAGAATCATTGGATGGCATCAGCCTCCGATGAAATGAAAGGACAATCATCCATAGTCCACCCGCACGATTTGTGCGGGTGGATTTTTTATTTTCCTATACCTTTTCATTGGTCTAATGGTCATTTTTATTTTCCCCATTGTTGCATTTTTCCTTCATCCCGATGCACAAAAGCCCATAATTATATCAAATTGATAGAGATACTGACTTTTTTCGACAAATTTATTGTTTTTACCTACAAAAGTATTACTTTTGCCAAAGAAATCATCAATTCTATTTCGCAGTGCATACTTTCACCTCTCAACTCATCACTCGCTTACTCCTGTTGTCAGTATTCATCATCTCATCTCTTACCGTATCTGCCCAGCGCATACACATAGAAGAAGGGATCTATCACTGGGAGGGAGCTGTCAGTGCGGGTCTTAATAATGATGGATTTCAGGTTGATTTCAGCATCGCATGTTTCCCCATCGAATATCTCGGACTCAAAATGAGCCTCGGCACTGCCGCTGAAATCGAGGAAATGGGCGACTGGGGAGCCGAGGATTGGGAAAAATCCACCGACTACACAGCACGTTTCAAATTCACGCCGGCCGCAGTCCTGCGCACGCCACGGCTGCTATACTGGCGACAGCAGGAGATGGGCTTCCATCTTTTTGGCGAAGCCGGAATCATCCTCTCGCCGGGAGCACACGGAAGTAAGAGAGCCCGCATAGCATCCCATGATTTCCGCGCAGGCATCAATGTTCAGACCGACTTCTGGATATGGACAATCGGCTACGGCATAACCAATTTCAGTCTCTACTCCGGACGGCCAATAAGCCATCATCCCCAACCTCACAACGATAATTACCTCACTCATTCAGTATTCGTTGCCGTAGCCTATAAATTCTAACCATCTTAATAATACTGTTGACGGCAGTGTGTTTTCGCGTCATTTTTCAGTCCCATCGAATTATTTTGTCACGCTATTATGATTCCATAAGGCATGATCATCTGTTTCGCTGAGATTTTTCAAAGCCGGCACAATCATACATATTGAAATTTTATCTGTGATAAATTTCCCTCCTCACGCAAAAAAATCGTAACTTTGCACAGACTCAAAAAACCGTACTGCGGCTTCCTGTAAGGGAGATCCGGCGTAACAGCAATGAAATTATGGAAAAGTCGTTGACTAAAAGTCCAAGTATCGACAAGGTGATAGGTCACCTTTGTAGCATTGATGAAATGCGCCACGTATGTCCTACCCGCGCGGGTGAGGGCGAACCCTTATTGTCCAATAATGATGTCCGCCGTATAATCGAGCTTTCATCCCGCCTGATGTTTCCGGGATTTTTCACCGAGAGTGATCGCGGAGCGTCAGTCATGCGCGCTGTCATGACCCTCGAATGCCATGAGCTGCGCGAACTCCTGATCACACAGATATCCGCAGGCTTGTGTTTTGACGCTGATAACTGCGAGCGCACCATGACCACTATCCGCGACCGGGCCGTCAGCTGTGCCGATCAGTTCATCGAAACCCTTCCCGAATTGCGCCATCTGCTTGACACGGATATCGATGCCACGTATATCGGCGACCCGGCGGCAGTCTCCACCCACGAAGTCATAGCCTGCTATCCCGGCCTGAGAGCAACGATCAGCTACCGCATAGCCCACAGGCTCTATGAGCTTGAAGTCCCTATAGTTCCACGAATGATCACCGAACTCGCCCACTCCGACACCGGGATCGACATCCATCCCGGAGCGAGGATAGGACACAGCTTCGTGATTGACCACGGAACGGGTGTGGTGATCGGAGCGACAGCCATCATCGGCAACAACGTCAAGATCTATCAGGGCGTGACACTCGGAGCGAAAAGCTTCGTGACCGACGACTCTAACAATCCCATCAAGGGAATAGCACGCCATCCGATCATAGGCAACAATGTGGTCATCTACTCCAACTCAACCATCCTCGGACGCGTCAACATCGGTGACGACGCCATCATCGGCGGTAACCTCTGGGTGACACGCGACGTCGAATCCGGCGAGAAACTCATACAGGCCCGTGCGGACAATTTCCGTTCCTCCCGCTGAGTCAATGGCCGGATGATACCGGCTTCTCGAAAAGCCCGGCCCTTCCCGCCACACTCTCTCCGCCACACCATAAAAAGAGAAAACAATACAGAAAGTCAAAGAATAAAGAATGGAACATCGTTTTGAAATGGTTGCAAAGACCTTCAAAGGTCTTGAAGAAGTACTCGCCGAAGAACTCCGCGCGATCGGAGCTGTCAACGTACAGCCCGGACGCCGCATGGTGTCATTCGAAGGCGATCTTGACATACTCTACCGTGCCAATATCTGCTGCCGCACCGCACTGTGCATCCTTAAACCTATCTATAAGTTCATAGCAAAGGACACTGATTCGCTTTACGAGATGGTAAAGGAATATGACTGGAGCGATGTCCTCACTCTCGAAAAGACTTTTTCAATCGACACCACCTCACATTCCAGTGAGTTCACTCACTCGCGCTTCGTGACCTACAAGGTAAAGGATGCGATCGTGGATTACTTCAAGGACCGTTTCGGTCCCGACAAGCGTCCCGGCGTGCGCCTCAGCGACGCAGATGTGATGATCAACGTCCACATCGACGGTGACCGCGTCACCATCTCGCTCAACTCGTCGGGCGAGTCGCTCCACAAGCGCGGATGGCGCGTCGCTCAGACGGAAGCTCCGATCAACGAGGTTCTTGCCGCCGGCATCATCCTCAAAAGCGGATGGCGCGGCGAATCACCCTTCGTCGATCCCATGTGCGGCTCCGGCACATTCCTTGTCGAAGCAGCCATGATCGCCGCCGGCATCATGCCCGGAAGTTTCCGCAGAAGCTTTGCGTTTGAGCACTGGCATGACTATGACAGCGAACTCTTCGAAAAAATCCTTGAGGAATATTCCGAACATCGCGAAGTTCCCTTCAAGATCTACGGATCTGACGTATCGCCCAAGGCTGTAGCCATAGCCGAACGCAATATCCTTGCAGCCGGTGTGGATGAATATGTCAACCTGCGCATCAAATCGCTCCAGCAGTGGGATGCAGCACCTGCCGACGGCGTGCCCGGCGTTCTGATCACCAATCCCCCTTACGGCGAGCGCATCAACACGCAGGATATGGAACAGCTCTACAAGCTCATCGGCAATAAGCTCAAACGAGTGTTCCTCGGCTACCATGCTTGGGTCATATCATCAAACACCGACTATCTCACAGCCATCGGCCTCTCCCCCTCGACAAAAGAAGCCATGCAGAACGGCGGTCTTGACTGCGAACTGCGCGAATACATCATTTTCGAAGGTACAAAGAGCGATTTCCGTAAAGAAGGAGGCGTCCTCAAAGAGGGTCCGACCGACCGTAATGAGCGTAAGCGTCCGGCCCGCAAGAGCGACAGCGAATGGAAACGCGATGCCCGCGCCAAGGGTATGGGAGGCAAGGAAGCTTCCCCCATGCGCCGCAAGCCCAACCCGCTTGAGGACAAGTACCGCCCCAAGAAAGGCGGCTATGCACGCAATGAGGAGCGTCGCCGCAAGTTCAAGGAAGAGACAGCCGCCAGCAGCGAGGCCGAGGAACTCCTCTCGCGCCACCGCAATCCCAATGCGCTGAAATCACTTGGCCAGTCACCCAAGCAGCCGTCAATCCCCGCTCCCGAAGGACCGTTCATGCGCACTCGTCGCCGCTGGAAACGTCCCGATGCCGACAATCAGCCGGAAAACGGTGCGGAATAATGTCCGGACAAATTCACCCGCATTGCCACCACAAAGGCTTTTCCCCTAATTTTTCAACTCATCACCCCTCACATATAATCCCACCATGTCAATCCAGCAAAACCTCAACACGCTACGTCACCCCGTAAGCAACACTCCGGAAAAAAGCCCGTTCAACGCAGGCGAGACACTCGTAGAGCAGGGCGATAAGCTCAAAGTGCTCCTCCTCGGTTCAGGAGGCCGCGAATGCGCTCTGGCGTGGAAAATATCCCTTTCACCCCGCCTCGAAAAGCTCTATATCGCACCCGGCAACGGCGGCACAGGTGCTTACGGCGAAAATGTAAAGCTCTCGCCCCTTGACTTCAATGCCATCGCCGATTTCGCAGCCGAGAAAGAGATTGACATGATAGTCGTCGGCAACGAAGATCCTCTCGTGGCCGGAATCTATGACTTCTTCGCTTCGCGTGAAGGCTCGCCCCTCATCGTCGGTCCGTCCAAAGCCGGAGCGGCACTTGAAGGAAGCAAGGATTTCGCCAAGCAGTTCATGGTACGCCACTCCATCCCCACCGCCCGCTATCAGAGTTTCACGGCAGAGACAGTCGAGGACGGATGCAAGTTCCTCGAAACCCTCAAAGCTCCCTACGTGCTTAAAGCCGACGGCCTTGCCGCAGGCAAGGGCGTGCTGATCATCAACTCGCTCGACGAGGCCAAGGAAGCCCTGCGCGAAATGCTCGGCGGAATGTTCGGAAAGTCATCAGCCACAGTGGTCATCGAGGAATTTCTCAAGGGCATCGAATGCTCAGTGTTCGTGCTGACCGACGGCAACGGCGGCTACCGCATCCTCCCCGTGGCTAAGGACTACAAGCGTATCGGCGAAGGTGATACAGGCCCCAACACTGGCGGCATGGGAGCTGTCAGCCCCGTGGTCTTTGCCGACAAGGAATTCATGCGTAAGGTTGAAGAACGCATTATCCTCCCGACCGTCAACGGCCTCATTGCCGAGGGCATCACTTACCGTGGCTTCATCTTCCTCGGTCTTATCGAAGTAGAAGGCGAACCGATGGTGATTGAATACAACGTCCGTATGGGCGACCCTGAGACCGAAGTAGTGATGCTCCGCATCGCCTCCGATCTCCTTCCCCTCCTCGAAGCCGCCGCCGCCGGCAACCTCGGCACTCTTCCGCTCGCCGAGGATCCGCGCTTCGCCACAACAGTCATGGTCGTGTCCAGCGGTTATCCCGGCAGCTATTCCAAGGGCGAAGTCATCACCGGCGCGGAGGATACCGTCAACGCCATCCTCTTCCATGCAGGCACAAGCCGTGCGGCCGATGGAGAACTCGTGACTTCGGGTGGCCGCGTGATCGCATGCAGTGCCTACGGTAACGATATCGACGAAGCTCTCGCCAACAGCTATGCGGCAGCCGATACCGTCAACTTCGAAGGTAGGTATATGCGTCGTGACATCGGACAGGATCTCAAGAAATTGTCCTAAGCATCACACACTCGTCGAACACTCACCTTCCACTCCTCTAAACTTCGTTTATGACCCGTAAGGAAGTCACATTTACACGAATCATCAGGTCGCGGGGCATGGCCATCATCATTGCCCTCGCGGCCATTTTCATGACCGTACAGGCATACGCGTTCGGAAAGATACCGCATATACCCGACTTCCGCACCATAGCCTTCCCTACTCCTTCGGAGTGGGTCTCCTCATCACTGATCTCGATGTGGGTCAACATGGCTCTTGTCGGAGCGACGGCAGAAGTAATGATCCTGATCAACCGGCATTTCAATCTTCTGCGCACCACGTCAGTATTTTTCGTAGCCTACTTCGCCTTCACGATGGCAGCCACTCCGGCCGTCTTGGGACAGCTCAGCGCATCCTCGATCCTTGCCCTGTTTGTCATGGGCGGAATATGGATATTGTTCAGTATCTATGACATCCGTCCAAGCAGCCGAAGGGTTTTCCTCGCGTTCTTCCTGCTGGGTCTGGGACTTATGGTGGAATACACCTTCGCTCTTTACATCCCGCTCTTCATAGCGGGACTCGGCCTCATGAAGATCCTGCGCGTCAAGAAGATCATAGCGGCCTCCCTCGGCATCATCACTCCGGCTTGGATCGCATGGGGACTGGATATAGTGCCCGTTCCGGAAGCCCCGCATTTCGAGTTCACTCCTCCGGCCTTGGTTCTATCTACGCCGACGCTATGGCCACTCCTCGCATCAGCAGCACTGACACTTCTCACAGGATTTTTCTTCGGCTGCTTCAATCTCCTGAAGATAATGGGTTTCAATGCACAGGCCCGCGCTTACAACGGGCTTTTGGCTCTCATATCCATCTCAACGGGCATATTTGCTATAGTCAATTTCACAAACATCGCCTTCTATATGACTGTCCTCAATGCCTGCGTAGCCTTTCAGGTAGGACATTTCTTCCGTCTGACTGTCATGAGACGCGGCTATATAGCTGTCATGACCGTAATGATAGCCTATCTTGGAATCTATATATGGGCAATGACGATATAATCAGAAAAAAAGCACTATGGGAAAGACACTACGCATCGTAGCTGACCGCAACATTCCTTTTGTCCGTGAGGCTATTGACAGCCTCGGCGAAACGCTCTATCTGCCCGGCGACGCGATCACGCCGGAGGTCATGCGCGGAACTGACATCCTACTGACGCGTACACGCACGCGCTGCGACAGCTCTCTGCTTGCCGGTTCACACTGCACGTTCATCGGTACAGCCACCATCGGTACTGACCACATAGACCTGCCCTATTGTCAATCGCATGGGATCACGGTGGCCAATGCCCCCGGCTGCAATGCTCCTGCCGTAGCCCAATATGTCCTAGCCGCCATCGCATCGACCCTGAAGCCTGACGAGACGCTTTCAGGAAAGATTATCGGAATCATCGGGGCAGGAAACGTCGGTTCGATCCTCGAACGCTGGGCGCGCGGGCTCGGCATGAAAGTGATGCTCAACGACCCTCCTCTGCAAGAGAAAGGTACTGACGGCAGGGAGTTCGTAAGTCTTGACGAAATTGCCCGCAATTGTGATGTGATTACCGTCCACACTCCCCTCACACGCGAAGGCGACCATCCGACCTATCATCTGATCGACGAGGCTTTCCTTTCCGGAACCACGCGCCGTCCGATGATAATCAATGCCGCACGAGGCCCCGTCACCGACACATCCGCCTTGAAAAACGCCCTCCGCGACGGCAGGATCTCAGCCGTAGCCATCGATTGCTGGGAAGACGAACCGGCCATCGACACCGAACTGCTCGCACTTGCGACTGTGGCCACACCACACATCGCCGGTTACTCCCAAGAGGGCAAGATACGCGCCACGTCAATGGTTCTCGATGCTCTCGCCCCGCATCTCTCGTCGCGCTACGGACTTGACATAACAGCCGAAAAGCTCAAGGCATCACTCCCGACGGTCCATCCCGTCCCGCACACTATCCGAGAGGAGGATATAGACTATGATATCAAGGCCGATACCGCAACCCTGAAATCCGTCCCGGCGGATAAGCTCCCGGTGACATTCGAATCGCTCCGGAATAATTACAACCTCCGCCCCGAACCACATTCAGATCTCTGAACCACGTAAGCAGGAAAAAGGATTACAGTAAAATCATGGAACACGGTAATATCCAACGCAGCAATAAATTCATCCCTCATCTCTTCGCATCACTCTCTGTGATAGTGTGGGGCATCACGTTTGTCTCGACAAAGACACTTATCGGTGAGGGGCTGACCCCGTTGCAGATATTTGTCTATCGCTTCTCCATCGGTTATATCTGTATGCTCCCGCTCATGCGCCGTCTGTGGTCAGATAATCTGAAAGATGAACTGCTGATGGTGCTCGGCGGACTCACAGGCGGGTCGTTATACTTCCTGACCGAGAATACGGCACTCGGAATCACATTTGCCTCCAATGTGTCACTGCTCATATCAACCACTCCCATTTTCACAATCCTGCTCGAACGCGCCATTTTCGGCACGCCTCTGCGCAAAAGCCTGCTCGGAGGTTCAGTCCTCGCGCTCGCCGGAGTGGCAATGGTGGTGCTCAACGCCAGCATGGAGTTTTCAATCAGTCCGCTCGGTGATTTCCTCACCATCATCGCAGCCATCCTTTGGGCCGCCTATTGCCTTGTGGTAAAAAGATTGAGTAAGAAATACGACACATTTTTCATCACGCGCAAAGTGTTCTTCTACGGCATTATCTCCGTCCTGCCGTTTTTCCTCATCACCACTGACAGCTCCGACTACGCTCTCCTCACCCATCAGAACGTATGGATCAACCTGCTCTTCCTCGGACTTCTTGCCTCTATGCTGTGTTACCTCATGTGGAATGTAGCCGTGAAAGGCCTCGGTGCTGACAAAGCATCCAACTATATCTATGTCGTCCCTCTCGTCGGCATACTTGCTTCGGCCATCCTCCTCGGCGAACCGCTCACTGTCATTACCCTCATCGGGGCTGCCGCAATTATCGGCGGAGTCTTTATTGCCGAGAAATGCGGATGAAGCATCCACTCCGGCCAGAATTATAATGCGTTTTTATAATTTATAATGTCAATCAGCAAAAATTTACTATCTTTGCAGCGATAAACCTGCGGTGAACCTCCGCGATATTGTCTAACTTATATTTACAGTCTTGGACACAGATCCTTTACCGGCCACTGAACAGGTGGCAAACCTTCTTCTTGACATCATCAATAATCCCCTCCTGAGCATACCAGCCATGACGACGGCCCAGATGGTGGCCCTCGCGTTGGCAATCTTGGCTCTTGTGATCTCAGGCTTCGTATCGGGAAGTGAAATTTCATTCTTCTCGCTTACACCCGTTCAGTGCGACGAACTGGAGGAATCACCCTCCGGCGAACGTGTGTTGCGTCTGCTCCGTGTGCCCGAACGCCTTCTGGCAACCATCCTCATCATCAACAATCTGGTCAACGTCACCATCGTCGTGCTCTGTAACTTCGCCCTCGGCCCGGTATTCTCCGGGATGAGTCCTGTGTGGAGTTTCATCCTCCAGACAGTGTTGCTGACATTCCTGATCCTGCTTTTCGGTGAGATATTGCCAAAGCTCTACGCCAATTCTAACAATCTCGGCTGGGCACGCATGGCCGCTCCGGTCCTTGAAGCAGGAGTCAAACTTTTCTATCCCCTGTCATCAATCCTCGTGAAGAGCAGCGGCATCGTGAAGAAAGTCGTCACCAAGGAGAATACCTCCGTGACAGCCGACGATCTGTCGCAGGCTCTCGAAATAGCACAGGTGAGCGACGGCGACAACAAGGACATGCTTGAAGGTATCCTCAAATTCGGCGATACCACCGCTTCCGAGGTCATGACCCCCCGCGTGGATGTCACCGGTCTTGATATCGAAGATGATTTTGCCGAGGTCATGAGGGTTGTCATCGAAAGCGGCTTCGCACGCCTGCCTGTCTATGAAAATTCGATGGACAACATCAAGGGTGTGCTTTACTCACGTGACCTTCTTCCCTACATCGGCAAGACCAAGGAGGGCTTTGAATGGCAAAAACTCATGCGTGAGCCTTACTATGTCCCCGAATCGCGCATGATCGACGATCTGCTGGAGGATTTCCGCTCGCGCCGCGTCCATCTGGCCATTGTAGTCGATGAGTTCGGTGGCACACAGGGCATCGTGACACTTGAGGATGTCCTCGAAGAGATTGTCGGCGATATCGACGACGAATACGATGTGGAGGAGAAAACATACCGCCGCCTCCCCGACGACACATATATTTTCGAGGGTAAGACTCTTCTTAACGACTTCTTCCGCGTGACAGATCTCGACGAGGAGGACTACTCCGAGGTCACCGAGGATTGCGAGACTCTTGCCGGTATGCTTCTGGCCATCAAAGGTGACTTCCCTAAAGAAAAAGAGTCCATCGTCTATGGGCGTTGCCGCTTCCTCGTACTGTCAATTCAGCAACACCGTATCGTCAACGTGCGTGTAAAAGTGATGCCTGAAGTTCAGGCCGATCAGATGACACCCACGCACACAGCCTGATACTACCTTCTACAGAAGATCTCCACTTCCGATGCCGTCTCTCAATCTGACTGTCAAACCGCTCCTTCATACTCTTGCCGTAGCTCTTGCTGCAGCCGGAATATGCGCATGCTCAACACGTGGCAACGACGCCACCGTGCCGAAACCTGAAGCTTGGCCACGCATAGAAGTTCCGGCTGAAGAATACACCGAACATAGTTTTGACAACGTCAGTCTTACGTTAAACTCCGTGGCGATTGTCAGCGGAGAGGCTAAAGATGAAGGAACGTGGATTAATATCACCTACCCGACGTTTCAGAACGCGCACCTCTATCTCACACTCTCCGGCGCAAAGTCACCTGATGACCTGAAAGCGATTCTCGACAACAGGCGTGAACGTATGGAACTGAATACGGGCGGCGCGGTGACGGAACTGACGGAACTGACATCCGACGGCGGATGGGAGGGACTGCTTGCAGTGACCCGTAGTTCGCTGACCACACCGGTGCAACTATTGGCTCACGATGGAAACAAAGTGCTGTCAGGAGTGCTCTATTTCAACTTTCCCGCTGATACACCGGCCGATTCCGTGGCTCCGATAGTGAAGACTGTCCGACGCGACATGATCCATGCATTAAAACATCTCCGGAGTCTATGAAACCACAGATCGAGACTGATGATTATACCATCTATCTCACCGGTATAGAATCCGGACCGGAATCGCTGACACGACATGAACGCGAACAGATGGCCGCAGCCGACCTCATCCATACGGCATTCGGTCCTGAAGCCAAGAAATCGCATTACCCTGACGGCGCACCCTTCATCACCGGATACACTGATATCCCCGTATCGCTCTCTCACTCGACATCCTCATGCCTGCTTGCCGTCGGCAAAAACTCTCAGGTCATAGGGGCGGACATCGAAAGTCCGCGTCCGCAACTCCGGCGGGTATGTTCCCGTTTCCTCAACTCTGCGGAACAATTGCGTCTGACAGAGGAGGACAATACCGCCAGCGCAGCCATGAATTTTCTGTTGAAATGCTGGACGGCAAAAGAAGCCGTGTATAAAGCCGCACGTACACCCGGACTCGGCCTGACTGAAATAAGCATCAGTCAGGACTTCACACAAGCCAATGCGAGGGGTCAGCGGTATGACCTCGCGTTCCACGACGCTCCGGCCACCGAAGAGATCATCTGCGTAGCCATTGCAGCAGGTCAGTTTATCTCGTAGTTAAGTATCGCTTCCACGACGTGGAGCGAACGGATGTCGCTGCGGAGCACATCCATATCGTCATATTCAGGATTATCACTGTGGAGAATCACCATTGATGGATCAGGATGACGGCGGAGATACTTGATCATCCGGAAGTCAGCGAGTTCCACCACATAGATCTGCCCCCAGAATATATTGCGCATATCCTTTATACGGCGGATTGCCACATAGCCACCATTGATAATGCGCGGTTTCATGCTGTCGCCATACACTTTCACGATCTTAGCCTCGTTAGGTATTCCCGGAATGTCTATCATCCCGACAGGATTGACTTCACCGAAAAGCTCTTCGAGACTGCGGCAGCCGGCCGTCACGTCAAGATCATAGACAGGTGTCCCACGCAGACTGCATGATGTGAGCACACGTGCATCAGTGGATATTTCCTTGGCAATAGGACTCTTGTCGAATGGAAGCCCTACCCCATCGGTCAGCCACTGCTTGGAGACACCGAGATCAGCCACTATGCGGTTTATCATACCGTCCGAAAAAGGAATTTTACAATTGAGTATCTTCGAAAGATTGGAGGCATCCACCCGGAGCAATGCCGCCAATTGCCTCTGCGACATACGGCGCAGTTCCATCAGATAACGCACACGGCCTATGATGGCCTCTGTGCGACGGGAATCAGTGTTCATAGTCAGTGGAGGGAGAATTAAGGATTAACGATAATGGAAAAAAATAAAAAAACAAAAAACCATTAAAAACGAATCGTAAAAAAACAACCACTCAGGGATAGACAGGGAACATGCAATCCTCATATTGGCTATTTGCCAACAAAAATACAACATGATGGTAGTTTTGTCAAGTTAATTAACCTTAAATTATATATTTATTAAATTTTCCAGTTTATTTTGTAATAAGTTACCATTAGTTCAATATATGAAATATTTGTTGTATCTTTGTAATGAAACATAACATAATAGGTATGTCGGAACAAGAAATGAATTCATATCGTTTCACTTCGGGGCAAGAACCGAGCGACGAGATGCTTGAGCAATTAATGAAAGAGGTTGCTCAGGATGCTTCTATCCGTCAAAAAAAGGCTACTGATGAATACTTCAAAGAGCTACATTGTGGAGCGAAAATAAAAGCTGCCAAATGGGCTGAAAGAATAAACAGTGCCATAAATGGTTAAACCCGGTCGTAAACCCGAACTAATCGTTATTGCCGGTCCTAACGGATCTGGTAAGACATCTGTTACGCAAAAATTTCTGCATCATGAATGGGCCAATGGCATCACCTATATAAATCCGGATCTAATTGCCAACGAGATGTTCGGCGACTGGAACTCTGAAGATGCAGTTCTTAAAGCCGCCAACTTCTGCGCTAATTGGAGAGAGAAATGCTTGAATGAAAGATTAAGTTTTGTATTTGAGACCGTTTTTTCTGCAGATGATAAAATAGACTTTCTAATACGTGCCAAAAAGGCCGGTTTCTTTATCCGTGTTTTCTTTATCTCAACCTCTCATCCATCAATAAACGCGGCCCGCATAGCAAAAAGAGTAATGGAAGGTGGACATGATGTGCCTATACGAAAAATAATATCACGTTACCAGAAATCAATACAGAATTGCAGAACAATTGCTCCGCTTATAGATAGGCTATATATTTATGACAACTCCATAAATGATCAAGATGCAAAATTACAATTCCGACTAACCAATGGGAAAATCGAGAAGATGTATGTCGTCGAACCTCCTGAATGGGCTAAAAATATCATCCCGGATATGATGTGATTTTACAATATCCAGCCGAATGTTGAAAAGTGAGGGGGTGATTTTGTTGGAGAGTCGGGGAATTTTGACTACTTTTGTAGTCAGCCTCTGATTTTGGTGACCTATAATGCCCGCAATACAAACAGTCTGCGGATCAGATGCCACACAGTCGAATAATCAAAAAACTCTCAATATCCAAAAATGGAAGTAACAGGAAAAATCATTGTCGCCCTCCCGGAAGTAGGCGGCACTTCCCAGAAGGGAAACGCTTGGAAAAAGCGTGAATATGTACTTGAAACACAGGAGACATATCCCCGTAAGATATTCTTCAACTTCTTCGGTGACCGCGTCGATCAATACCCTCTTCAGGTAGGACAGGTGGTCAAGATCAGTTTCGATATCGACAGCCGTGAATACAACGGCCGTTGGTATGTTGAAGTGCGTGCATGGAAAGCTGAAGATCCCAACGTCGGCATGGCCGCACCTCAGCCCGCAGCCTACGGTGCACCCGCTGCTTACGGCCCCGCACAAAACATGCCGCAAGGCTATGCAGCCCCCGCAGCCGCTCCCGCTCCTCCCGTGCCCGACCTCAGCCCGTCTGCCACCGACGATCTCCCCTTCTGATAACACACGCCACAGGGATGGTGGAAAAAGAATAATTAAATTAGATAGGTTGTATGGCTCGCACAAACTCAAGCCATACAACCTATCTGATTTTTATGCCTTCCTGCTCATATTTTATTACAACTTTCCTTATTCATAAACGTTTAAATAACAAGAAGTCTCCATTCATTAAGGCCACGATAAACAATGCATCACATCCTACATATAGCCACCCTCGGAGGATCGTCACTGATGACCCTGCTGATGTCTGTATGTCTTACAGGATGCACCCACAAGGAACTCATCGAGGACATCGGGATAATTGAAAATCCTCTGATAGCCGTGGACTATGACTGGAATCAGACGGAAACAACCCTGCCCGACGGAATGGCCAACCTTTTCTATCCGATCGATCATGATCCGGGCAGCTACTGGAGAAGTGATTTCCGCCCTGCAGGAGGCACGGTGAGGATGCCAAAAGGCGCATACGATGCCGTAACGTTCAACAACGACACAGAAAACATACTTTTCTCCGATATCGACAACATCTCGGAATTTTCATTCTCCACATCCCCTATCGTGATCGGCGACATACCTGCTGAACAGCTTCCCTTTCCTCCTCAGAAGCTTTACGGACAGCCAGACAGGATGTGGTGTGACATAAAGCGGGAGATTGAGATTAGATCAACAGTTGCAACAGACACCGTTAGTTTTATTCCAAAGCGAATCACGCGCGACTATCATATCGAGATGACAGATATCACAAATCTCCAATCTGCCCTCAGATACTATGCCGTGCTTTCCGACCTTACAGCCTGCTATAGTCCAATCAGACAACGGCAGACAGGGCCGGCGGTTTCGATGGGTGGTTTCATGTCGCCGCTTGACTCATCATCTCTTTCCTCCACCGTCACCAGTTTCGGCATGGCATCAGACTCCCCGCATAGCCGTCTTGCCGTCTATATGTGGCTTGCCGACGGAGAGCGGAAAGTATATCTATATGATGTAACCGACCAGATACTCCAAGCTCCCGACTCAATGAACCTCGTGATCCGCGTAAAAGGGCCATCGCTCCCTGAAATCAAACCGGGTGAGGGAGGCGGTGGCGGAGGTCTTGACGTAGGTATCGATGACTGGGATTTCATCGACATCGAACTCTGACACGAAATCCATAACGGACGTTAATGAAACTCAAATTATTAATATGCCGTCAGATCTAAACCTTTTTGGCATGATATTTGTATCCCTATTAGAGTATATAATAAAGACACTAACAATCAAAAACATACAGACACTATGAAAATTCTTACACACATCGCAATCGCTGCAAGCGTAGCACTCTCTCTTTCCTCTTGCTCCGACCACGATTCAGACGCTCCCTCATCGGGAAACATCATATCCTTCAACGCTTCCGCTCCTCTCAGCGGACGTCAGGTTGTGACGACCAATTCGCTTCAGGACTTCAAGGTCTGGGCTTTTGCCGATGGAAAGCCTTACATGAGTGACGTGACCGTAGATCGTACGTCAAACGGCTGGAGTTACTCTCCGACCATGTACTGGCCGGCTGAAACTCCCCTTAACTTCTACAGCTACAGCCCGGCCATCCGTACCGCCACGGAATCAGACTCATCAAATCCCGACATTCCGGGATTCATCAACGGCGGCTCTACCGATCTTCTCTACTCGGTGAATATCGGTGAGACCAGAAGCGGATCATTGGCCACTCCCGTACAGATCAACTTCCGCCATGCACTGTCGCAGGTGCGCTTCCAGCTCCGTCCCCGCGTAGCTAAGGCTGGCGAACAAGCTCTGTCGGTCAACGTGAGGGCTCTTGATCTTCTCGGCACAAACACCGTCGGTTCGTTTAACTTCCCTGATAACTCCACCACTATCGGCAATCAGGTGACAGGTGAATGGACCGATCAGAGCACTCCCGCCGAAAAGCGAATTTTCGAAGGATCGGAGATGCTCGCCACCGATACCCCCAAGGAACTCCTTTCCACCGGCTATATCTTCTCCATCCCGCAGACTCTTCCGAAGTCTGACATCAGCGGTACGTCATACTCCGGTGCCTACGCCCGCGTGCTCTGCGAGATCTTTGACCGCAATACCGGTGTGAAGATCTGGCCTGAGACAGCAGACGTGGTTGCCGACGGAGCCGGCTACATCTATTTCCCGCTCAACGCCAACCAGACATCCGATACGGAATGGCAGCTCGGTAAGGCTTATCGCTACACTCTCAACATCGATGCTCCCGCCACTTCAAGCAAGATCGACTTTGACGTGACAGTGGAGGAGTATCCTGATTTCATTGACTCGCAAATCAACAACTGATGAAGAGCTTTATATGCATACCATATAGCTTCATGGCGGCGACGGCACTCTGTGCGGTCGCCGCCTGCTCGTCTTCTGACGAACCCCTTTCCCCATCCCCGCAGGAGGAGAGACTGATCTCTTTCGATGCGGAAACAGCCTCATTCATCACGCAGTCGCGGGCTGCCGACGTAACCACCACCGAGAATATCCCGGAATTCCGAATTTGGGCATACGATTACAGCCTGTATTCCTACGTAATGAACGGAGTTAAGGTGGTGCGCACGGGCATTAACAGCTGGAGCTATTCCCCGGCTGTTGATTGGACAGGCAATCCGATGTGTTTCACCGCCGTCAGTCCTGCGTCGATCGACATAAATACTAATCCGTGGTGGCTTGACATGTTGCAGTATCAGAACGGTGGCGAGGAGGACTTGGTCGTATGCCGCGTGACCAATATCAGGCAGACTTCCGGTCGTCTCCGCTTGCATTTCTATCACGCACTTTCAATGGTAGGTGTCACTATCCACTCCTCTCTCCCCTCCGGGAGCGTGAGGGTAAAGAGTGCGACAATAGTCAATGTCAGCAATGTCGGGCAGTTCCGCTATCCATCCGAGGGATTTAACTCCTCGACCACTCCGGAGCAGGTCTCGGAATGTTGGGACATCTATGGCCAGTCAACAAGAATTCCCGTGTTCCTCTCCGACAACGGAACTCCGATTCTCGACTCTCCGCTTGAAGCGGACAATCAGGGATATAATTTTTTCATTCCCTCACGCCTCGGTGTGTTCGATTTCGATGCATATTTCAACTCCTCCTATCTTGAGATCGATTACCGCATAGAAAATCCCGACGGCTCTACGGCTTGGCCCGATTCATCGACCGACTATCGTCTCCTGTCCAGAGACAATCCCGGCTACGGACAGATACGTCTTGGACTTGGCGACAAACTGCCTGACAACAGATGGCTTTCGGGAAAACGCTACAGGTATTCAGTAAATCTCTCCGGCCCGGCCGAAGTGCCTCCCGGCGCAGCTTCCGAAAAATCAAGATCGACATCTGATGGCAATTCAATGGATGTGGATGTCTCTGATCTTTGATGTACGCGTAAGATTTTTTCAAAATAAAAACCAATAACCGATTTTTATCAACCCCTTATTTCGGAATACTTTGAAATTCCGTGGGGAGTAGAATAAAAATCGGTTATTGGTTTTTATTTTACGGATGAGGAGAGGATGTCATCGACGGGACACTCACTTACCCTTGAGTGATTCAAGGAAGCGGGCATGATAATCGTCAAGGATATGGCGTATAGCCGTGCCGATCTTCAGATAGGCCGAGTCGTCGAGGTTGGCTAATGAAACCCTGACTGACCACTCAGGGCCGTCAAAACCATCACCGTTGAGAAGCACTATGGCTGTCTCACTGGCAAGACGCACCACGAAGTCAAGCGGCTCGTAGTTCTTACGCATATACTCGGCAAACTCCTCGCCGTAGAATTTCGTAGCCCACACCATCATGTCGATCTCGCTGTAGTAACCTGCGCGATACGGATCAGGCAGGAGTTTGAAGCCTGTCGGACTCCACAGATTTTCCAGTCTATGGGTGATCATGGAGATCAGTTTGGGCTGCAGTTCCTCGCGGTGCAGATAAGCGAAAGCCGAGAAAAGTGCCATCTGTATCTGTTGCGGGGTTGAAAGGCCGGCTGTATGGTTAAGAGCCACAAGACGGCTGTCGGCCACAAGACGGTCAATGAATTTCAGCTTACCGGGCTTCAGTGTCAGCGAGCTGTAACGTTTGTCGAGAGCCTTTTTCTCCTCAGCCGACAGCTTGGCCAGACGTGCATCGAACACATTGTCGGGACGCAGTGCTATCGCTGCTACACGCCATCCGGTAGCTCCGAAATATTTTGAATATGAGTACAGGCAGATGGTGTTGTAAGGCAGTACATACATCAGTGACTTGAAATCCTTGATGAAAGTACCATACACATCATCAGTGATGATCATTAGATCAGGATTATCGTTCTTTACGACATCCACAAACTGGGCGAGCACATCAGGTGAGAGGCACACGCTCGGCGGATTGGACGGATTGGTCACGCATACCACCTTTACCGACGGATCGCGGAGCTTGTCGATCTCCTCCTTGGGATACTGCCAGTCATGATAGCCGTCTTTCTCAACCTTATTCGCACTGATCTCCACAATTTCGAGACCGAACTCCGAAAGTTCGGGTATTTCGAGATACGGGGTGAAACATGGAGTGAGAAGCGCAATCTTATCGCCCGGCTTCAAGAGATAATTTGCCTTGAGCGAGTCAAAGACATAACACATACCTGCCGTGCTGCCTTCGGTTGCGAACAGATCATACTCCGTCCTGTCATCGCCGCCACCCATTGCCCAGCGCAGGTAGTCGCGGGTGATCATTTCGGTATATTTCAGGATGCGCGGAGGCGTAGGATAGTGATCGCCGATGATACCATCTACAAGTTCATAGACGAACTCATCCGGGTCAGCCTTCAGTTCACCGGTGACGTAGGTGTAGAAATGGCGCAACACCTTACCGGCGACATCGTCCGAATGAGCGTCGATAAACTCTTCGAAACGTTTGGCCATACCCCCTTCCGTGGGTGAGGCCACAATGCCGAGATCATAGTCAAACTTATTGCGGTCCGCCTCCTCCATGGCAAACTGACCCAAAAGGAAGAATGCTTTACGCGGAAAACTTAACAGCCAGTTGGGATTGCCACGCCCGGCGTTGAGAAATGTTGCTGTCGAACGCTGTGCGTCTCTCTCGGCAAGCTTGATAAGCGTACCCTTGATCTCAAAGGGACTCATCTGTGAGAGTTCTTTCTGGAGATTTCTATCCTCCGGATTCTTTATGATCTTGTCCATGGAATGATATGTTAGTATTCATTAGTTTATAAAGTTCTAACATAGCATCCCAATCTAAAGTTCGCACATACTACAATAGTAAGTAACGGGCAGAAATTCCATTGACGGGAATATCTGTCTTCATTTACCAAAGTGCGACTTTTATACCGCCCTCGATTTCTAAATTAGTGTGTAACCCCATCGCCTTAAATGCCCGTATTACGGTTGCAAGGTTGAATGTCTCTCCATTTTCAATACGGCTAACCTGCGCTTTCTTGACTCCCATCAGGTCGCCAAGCTGCTGTTGGGTCATATTCTTACCTTTCCGGGCCAGCCTGATAGCCTCTCCAACATGATAAGCCTGTATTTCTTTATTAACCTCGGTCTCGAAAGCATCACGACGTGGCGTACCGACAGTGCCAAGGATTTTATCCTCAAGAGCCTCTATTGATATGTATTTCATTTGTGCCATAACTTACCTGTATTTGTTGTCAAACCACTCTGCCATTATTGTCTTCGCCTTGTCAATTTCTTTTTTAGGTGTTTTTTGTGTTTTCTTTATAAGCCCATGTGTCGCAACAACGAGAGTCTCATTTTCTTTATCCCAAAAGGCAAACAGACGGTATGCCATGCCCTGATATAAAGTACGGAACTCCCAAATATCGGTATCACCGAGCTTCTTGAAAAGATCTATGTCTTTAACACCGAAACGGACTTTACGGATATTAAACAGGACCTTGTTTTGCACCTTTTCAGGAAGAGATAGTATGAAATCTTCTGCTTCCTTGAGCAATACAAGATTGAAAAGTGGTCTATCCATATTCAGTAGTTTAACACTGCAAAGATATTAAAAGTTTACAAATTTAGAAACATCAAGAGGCCGATTTTTCATATTGCTTTTATCACCACCCGGTGATACTTCACTAAAAACTATATTTGTTAAGTAACTCCCATATCTTTGGTGTCAATCCTCCCACCTCATCAGTCAATACTGGAGAAATAATAATATGAGGTAGATGATGATTTCTGTGATTTGCGTGCTTTAGCGGCTTTTGCTCTCGCTTCAGCTGCCTTCTTTCGAGCCTCGGCCGCCTTCTTACGTGTCTCAGCTGCTTCCCGTAAAGCCTTCGCTCTCGCTTCAGCAGCCGCCGCGCGGGCCTCAGCCGCTTACTGTAAGGCCACCGCACGAACTTCGGCGGCAGCTTTGCTGGCCTTGGAACTGGCCTCAAAAGCAGCCTTGCTGGCCTCAGCCCTTGCCTGTATGGCCATACAGTTAGCCTCCTTTATGGTCTGTGCTGCTGCTTCTACAACCGGATCGCTACTTGTAATGGTGACAATCGTCTTTCCGTCACGCGACACGGTAGTAGTGGTATGCGTATAAGTCAATGCGTCCCCCTTTGTCCCCTCAACAGATATGCGGTTGCCCTTTGAGTCATAGATTACTCCGGGAGTGACACCTGTAAGCATCGAACAGCCATTGTTGTCGAGCAGAGCCATGTCGAGTCTGTCAAGGTCCCCGTCGAAGCTCAACGACACACCGGGGATCTCATGATATTCACTGCGATCCTTTCCGCGTTTCTTTGACGAGTTGACCCTGACTGTAGATTTGATCACAGAAAACACCCACAATTCCCCTTTCTGCACGAGAGCATATTTAGCATACGATCGTCCGTCCTTCGATTCAAACGTGATCGCATAACCGGCGTTCGGATTACGATTGTTCATCTGAAACGACGATGCGTTGCCACGCTCCTTACGGATGGCATCGATAAGTTTATTTGCCAAAGCGTTATCCGTGAACTCATAGAGTCTGTTGGAACTGACGACGGTCTTGGAATCGGGATCGCGCCGTTCGGAATAGACCTCGTTCGTGACACTCTTTGACTTCTCAAGTGCCTTCATGGCAGAGTCAATAGCTTGCTGGGCCACGACACTGAGACTGGAGAGAAGGAGAATGGAGAGGGCGGTCAGACGGATAAAATTCATGTCGGATTATTAAAATGTGGGAGTAATGTTTGATTAGGTTTATCAACTGTCATGACTGAAGAGCTGAGCCTGCAATCTGAGAGAGGAGTAATGAGAGGTGAGAGAGGAGAACGGCGGACAGTAGAGGGGAATATGATCAGTAATCCAGCGTGGCATAGATGAGATCCCTGACTTCAGGGTCGGAAGTGTCGTAGCCATCAAGGACCGAGCGGTCAAACATATCCTCACCTTCTTCAAGACTCATGTCTATGGCATCGAGCCGATCATTGACGATTGCTTCCGTCCGGAGGATTTCAGGGACGACAACGCGCAGATCGGTGATCTTCTTGCCGTCGCGGATTATATAACTGCCCTCATAGCTGAGATATTCCTCAGGTATTTTTGAACCGGTGTCGCGCAGGAAAAATCCTACCGAAAAGAGGAGCACCAGCATGGCAGCGATACTAAGCCACTGCCATGGCCGGAATGGGAGCAAACGCACTTTAGATTCAGATGCGGTCGTGTGGTTTTCAGCCGCCACTTCAGGACTGACGCTCTGGCTGACGGCCTCACTCTCGCCGAGAGAGGCATACCAAGCGAACATCGGGCGATAATCCTCCAGACCGTCGGGTAGATCAGGCCGCGCAAAAAAAGCATACAGAGCCTTCTCCTCGTCAATCGAGGTCTCGCCCGCCATGAAGCGTTCGATTGTGTGGATAATATTTGAATTGTCTATCTGATTCATTGCTTCTGCATGAAAATTTCTTTAATGTTCTGTCGGGCTCTTGAAAGAGCCACGCGTATCGAGCCGGCGGTCGAACCGGTGATCCGTGCGATCTCATCGATTTCCATTCCTTCAAGGTGGCGCATCCTTATCACCGCCTGCTGGACGGAAGGGAGTGATGCGATGATACCGAGCACATCGTCGGCACTCTCCGAGCGGATCATGGCCTCCTCCGGTGAAGGGGTCGAACCATGCTCCCCAACGGTGTCAAGCCCGACCGTGACCCCGGCCGTTTCCCTCAGCATGTCAATGGCTCTGTTACGAGCTATGACCATAGCGAGCGATTCGACGCTGCGATACTCCTCAAGCTTATCACGGATGGTCCACAGTTTGAGCAGGGTGTCCTGTGCCACATCGTCGGCAAGCGAAGGGTCGGACTCGGCCGACATCCCTCTGACCATGCTGACAATGCGCTTCCTCAAAGGAATGGCCATGCGTTCAAACTCGTTGCGGTTCATGTTTCCGACGGTAGCTTCAGAATGTCTTTTATAATATAGACGTAAAAAGTGTGCAAACGTTACACATCTTTTCAAAAAATTTACTTCGATATGTCACATACCCACTGTTAAATTTACTGTCGAATGAACCTCATCGGGGAATAGAGTGTTATAAAAAGTAAAAATATATTTCATACTGCTTATATTTTGTGGTGATCTCCGCAACAGCATATAGATATTCTGCAGGATCACACGCATCACACACTAAGGCTTATTCCCAACTATTTATCCCCACAAAACAACACCATTCAATCATGAACATTCGCCGTATCCTCGCGGGATTTGCGCTGTCAACCCTCGCAGCTCTTCCCTCAATGGCTACCAGCCCTGTTGAAGCGCAACACGAAGCCCTCGTAAATGATCATAAAGTGATCTTTTTCGGCACCGGTGCAGATCCGAAGGCCGATTCGATCCGCAATCTCGTCGAGAACTTCTATTATGATCAGTTCCGGAGCTTCCAAGACCCTCAGGCACCTTATTTCCTATTCATGAGCCGTGACACACAGCTCGCTATGGGCATAGGTGGTATGGTCCGCATGAGAGGATATTTCGACTGGGGTGGTTCGACAGGTATTTCAGGATTCTCCCCTTACTTCATACCCGTGACCCGCAATGAACTCCAGCGTCAGGTGCTCGGCACTACCCCTGCCGGTACGGCTCTCTTTTTCCGCGTCATAGGCCGCAATAAGCAGTTTGGCACCTATCAGCTCTATATCGAAACAAATTTCAACGGCTATCAGGGGCGTGACCTCCATCTGAAGAAGGCTTACGCCATCATCAATGACTGGACCATCGGTTATGCCGCCTCTACTTTCGGCGACGGGGCAGCGGTAGCTCCTACAGTCGATTCATCCGGCCCGACAATGAAGATGGACTGTACAAACGTACTTATCCGTTACCTCCACACTTTCCGTAAGAGCGGAATCTCTGTCGCAGGATCGATCGAGACCCCGTCCATGAGCCTTGAGACAGACGGCACTCAGACAGCCGCGCGCAGTGAGTTTCTTCCCAACATCGCAGCTATGGTGCAGTATGAATGGGCTACCGGCCAGCATATCCGTCTCTCCGCCATCACTCGTTTCCTCCCTTACCGCGATCTCGTCAACGGACGTAACCATCAGGCCGTGGGCTACGGCTTCCAGTTCAGTACCGTGTTCCGTCCGGCTTATCCTCTGACTGTCTATGGCACGGTTAACGCCGGTAAGTCATATTCCAACTTCGGCGGTGACTTCCTTCTCGGAAAGTATGACCTCGTCGCCGACTCCAAGAATCCCGGCAAGCTCTCCACAGTTCCCGGTTGGGGCTATTTCGTAGGTCTGCAATACAATTTCCTCCCTCAGCTTTTCATGTCGGCCACTTTCGGTCAGGGTCGCTACCTGCCATCGACCGGTGTCGAGGGTACGGACTACAAATATGGTCTCTACAGTGCCGTCAATGTGTTCTGGGACGTGACTCCGCGTATCCGCTTCGGAGCTGAAGCCAATGTCGGGAAGCGTCAGGACTTCAACGGTGAGCACGGTTGGGCACGCCGTATCGGCGCACTCGCACAATTTTCGTTCTGACCCGTGAACAATTCAGACAGTCGATCGTTATAAATACAGATTGAAAAAATACGCATCCGTCAGGGAATGTGGATCGGGAGTCCCCCGCCGCTCAGGCCTGACGGATGCGTATTTTTTTGTCCTGCGTCCGGTTACTGAATGTCACTCATCTGACCTCTCTTTCCAAGCTCTATGACTTCAAGTCCGGTGATCTTTCCGGCGTCGAGAGTCAGGCGTATGAGTGTCCTCACCTTTTGCCAGCCGTGATAACCGGCCGCTCCGGGATTGACGTGGAGCAGACCGAGTTCATGGTCGGGCATGACCTTGAGTATGTGCGAATGTCCGCACACCATAAGCCCGATCCTGTGTTCCCTCATGAGCTGTTTCATCCCCGCAGCATAGCGTCCGGGATATCCGCCTATATGTGTCATGAACACACGCACTCCCTCAACCTCAAATATCTCGGCCTCACGGCAGCGACGGCACACATCTCCGTGATCGATATTGCCCCTGACGGCACGCACTACGGGCACTACTCCTTCGAGCCTGCGGATAATGTCAATATCACCAACGTCACCGGCATGCCATATCTCATCGCAGTCCTTGAAATGGGCGGCGTAACGGTCATCCCAGCATGAATGGGTATCGGAGAGGATTCCTATTGTCTTCATG
Source organism: Duncaniella sp. (assembly GCF_029056165.1). Taxonomy (NCBI): domain Bacteria; kingdom Pseudomonadati; phylum Bacteroidota; class Bacteroidia; order Bacteroidales; family Muribaculaceae; genus Duncaniella; species Duncaniella sp. Next base: position 78,001 of record NZ_JAIDBW010000003.1, read on the forward strand.
AGCGTTTGAGAAGTGTAAGTTTGTTGAAAAGTATCGTACCGCGGACGTATGTGAGCCAGAGTTTATTGACACCCTCCTTCAGATGAACCACCGCCGTGGTCGATGGATAGACGCGCACCCAGTCATTGGCACGGCGCGACGGGAAGAGCAGCGTACCAACATCCTTTCCGTTGATCCCAAGTGTCCTGACCGCACAGCGGGTCGATCCGTTGGTATAGCCGACGGTGAGGAAGTAATCCCCCTCCTCGGCCACGTTGACATAGCAGGTGATGCGTGTGTTGTGGCGTGCGGCAAGTTCTATGTAGTTTGTCGCTGTGGCCGGATCTTTTATCAGATGGACCGGCGGACGGCGTGGCGTTATTGAAGATGCCTTTACTGTTATGAGCGATCCTTCAGGAGCATCTATATGTGAAGCGGGCGAATAGCCCGAAACTCCCCTTTCGAGCGTCGGGACTATATCTGTCACGAGACATCCGTCAGGCACTCTGTAGGCATCAGTCGTTATAGCTTCCGTCATTACCCCGTCTGTGTATATCTCGTAGTGCAGACGGTCGTCAAAATTTATTATCCTAAGATCGGAAGGGGTTGCCCACTTCACATCCGGAGTCGCAGGGACGGCAAGCGGCTCCATGATACGCAACGGTTTAGCATTAAGATCATTTCCGGAAAGGGTTATATCTATCCGGTGATGTCCGGTGATATCAGCCGCCACGCGATAGGGAGTCACACTGACCGAGTCCAGCATGAACGACACTATGCGGTCACCTGTGCCGTGAATGGCGATATCAAATGTAGCTCCGCGATAGGCAAGATTCTCAATGCGTTTTTCACCGGGAAATATGTCCGGGACCATCGGACGGAAGTTCAGGCAGTCCCTTTCAGGTTTTATCCCGAACAGACCCTTTATCACCATCGCCGGCCATACGGCGGCTTGGTCACCGTCGAGCGTGACGCTCCACACTGCGGCCATGGCGTGGAGAAATGCCGCCGGATTCCTGACCGTGGAGGCGGCGAGTCCATATAGTCCCTGAAGCCATGCCAAGAGCGGAGCTGACGGTATAAGATAAGGATAAGTATGTGGAACACCAAGCTCACCTAAAGGAAGGTTCGCAACTATGGCTGAACTCATCTCAGGCGTAGCTACCTCCGCCATGACCGCAAGCAGATTTGCCTCATTGTCGGTAACGGTTGAAACTATGGGGAAGTAGTCACCATAAAGATACTGGCCGTAACGCTGGAGGTCCGGAAGCCAGAGCCGGTCGTTGACATTATTTCCGATGTTTTCACTCAGTGCATGCAGTTCACGCTCGGCAGATAGGTGAAGTTCGGCGGCCATCCGTGACGCGATCTCCAACGTATGCGCACGCGCGATATTTACCGATGAACTGAAGCTCTGGAAACGCGACATATCGTTCATTCGTGGAGGATATGCTACGGACGGGTCAGTAATATTCCACGGAATCCCGCATTTCAGCTCCGTGCAGAGCGGAGATGAATTGAGAGCCGACTGGCGCGAAAGCATCTTGATAATATAGTCGTAAGCTTCACGCAGCCACTCCGTCGAACCGGTGGCGCAATAGACTTCCCATGCCGCTGAAGCCCAATATGGTTGAAGCGAGGAGCGGGGAAAGTCCTCGTTGTCATCCACAGGGGCAGAGGCGAGACGGCGGAGAGCCGCCATTGACTCTTCAGGACGCATGAGTCCGAGACTAAGATAAATTTCCTCCGCGCTCATGCCCGACGGCGACGCGACGGCCTTTGCGAAAAGTGCATCGGCCATCTTTAAGGCCGTGATCAGACGCGGTGACCGTCTTCCGGTATCGGACGTAGCCGACCACACTTCGCCAATGCAGGTATCCGACAGAGCCTTATAGACAGTTCCGTCACGCACAATACTGTCGGCATACAGTTCAAACCCTCCACTGCTGTAAAGGCTCTCCTTCTCCTCCACGGCCACATTACTGCAACCGGTGGCAAGAGCCATGAGAGACAGCAGAGCCATCATGAGCGAAAGTTTTCGGAGGATCAGGTGCATGTCAGGAATAAATCGTTTCGGAAATTATGGATTATGCATTATATATATGCAATATATCATGCATTATGAATATGGCTGTGTCAAAATGGATAAATTGCGGGTTGTAGGGCTGATTTTGACACATTATATGTGAATTATGAACTATACATTAAACAAAAGCGATGGGGAAAGGCATTGCGGCCAATCCTCATCGCTATCTGATAGCGTATTCTATAATATGTATCAAATAAATTCGGGTGATGCTTGGGGGTATTCAGCCTCCTTTCGATTGATTTGAAAAAATCGTCTGCTTTAGCGGATTGGACGAGGGATACTCTGATTACTCCTCGTTAGCGCGGAGATGCTGAACATAGATAGCCTTCATCATCTTCTTACGGTTGGTGACAGAGGGCTTCTGGAATGCCTGACGTGAACGGAGTTCGCGTACGACACCGGTTTTTTCAAATTTACGCTTGAATTTCTTCAGTGCTTTCTCGATGTTCTCACCTTCTTTTACTTGTACGATGATCATTGTTGTGGTTTTTTGATTAGTTGGTTTTAGTTAATATTATGCTTTCAGCACCTGTTTCTTATTCATTTTCACCTCCATGGAGGAGACTGTGAATATGATTGGCTGAAATTGCGGGGCAAAATTACAACTTATTTTCGTAATTTCAAAGAAAAATCGGCCATACTCGCGTGAGCCTGACCGATTTTCTTGGTAGCGAGACCGAGAATTGAACTCGGGACCTCCGGGTTATGAATCCGACGCTCTAACCAACTGAGCTATCTCGCCATCTGACCAAGTAAAGGACTCCGGTTTTGATTAGTTTCTCGGATATTCCTTTGCTTTTGCGGTGGCAAAGGTAGAAACTTTTTCCGAATCTACAAAATTTTTCAACAAAAACTTTTCAACACTGATTTTAAAATCCATATTACAATCCACATTGGAAATCTTTATTGCGATTCCATTCGCCGCTTGATTGCAGACATGAATCCCTGAACATCCGCCGGATTGAAATATACAGGAAAGACACTTTTTATCCATGAGCGATTGAAGGTGATCAACACTCCTCTCGACGGATATAATTCTATCCCTCTGCTATCTATTACCGGAAAGGCTGCGTGTTTCCGTTTAGCCTGTTTAAGGGTCGCTTCCTCTATATTTATTATTTCATTGATTGGATATTCAATCTTGGTTCTACCTTTGTAGATACATATCAACCGACTATCAGAAGTAATCTCAAAATAGCTTCCTCTTACCAATCTTCTTACATAACAAACACTGTAGAGTGCTGTAAGCATTAATATCAACATAAGCGTAACGTTTACCCATCCGCCTACAGATTTAGCGCCGACATAGATGAGAGGCACTATAATAACAGTGTATAAAATTACCGTTATTGTGTTATTCCTCACGGCCTTCTCTGAAAAACGAAGTTCAAACTTCTGATTATCAACACTTGGATCCATATTCTAATTTATTTACGCAATGCGAGTATATAGTCACTTAACGAGCATACAAAAAATCAAGGTTAAGAGATAACAAAGGTACATAAAAATCGCGTTTTTTATGTACCTTTGTAGTGCATTTGCACTTATGCCAACCGATGCAAGAATCATAACAGTCATCAACATCACATGAAACGCTATCTGCAATATCTCTTTCAGTTGATCCTCTCGCCGGGAAACGGCTGGGAGGACATTGACAAAGCAGCCATCCCTACGCGCGACATAGCTGTCCACGGCTACTATCCGCTCATTGCTGTCACAGCCATAAGCGTTTTCATCCAAGGTCTCTATCATCACATCGAGTTCCTCGAACTTTTCATGAGGATGATAGTGACGTTTCTCGTCTATTTCGTGTCATACTTCTTCGGCGTCTTTGCTATGTCGCTTTTCGTCGAGCCTACGCTCGAACGACGCTATGACGAGAAACGCACACACACCTTCGTCCTCTACACACTCGGACTTTTAGCAATCATCTCATTTATCATAAACGTCCTTCCTGTCACGTCGGCCATGCTCTTTTTCCTTCCGTTTTACGTGGCTCTGATACAGTGGAAGGCTTGCGGCTACATGGGAGTCAAGCCGGAATGTACCGGTATTTTCATGATTATTGTCATATTCGGAGTCCTCATACCTCCATATATCTTCCATTTCCTCTTCTCACTTGTTATATAAAACGGGAATACCCAGCTTACAATTTTCACACAACCGACCTATGATTTCAAAAGACATAAACATAAAGAACAAACGCGCAACCTACGACTATGCTATCGGCGACACTTTCACTGCCGGTATCGTCCTCACAGGCACGGAGATCAAATCCATACGTCAGGGCAAGGCTTCACTTGCCGATACCTTCTGCTATGTCGATAAGGGCGAGGTATGGGTCAAGAATATGTATATAGCCGAGTATTTCTACGGCACTTACAACAATCACGCCGCACGCCGCGACCGCAAACTCCTGCTCAACAAGAAGGAGATAGCAAAACTGGAAAAGAACGGCAAGGAAACGGGATTCACCATCATCCCCCTGCGTCTTTTCATCAATGACCGCGGTCTGGCCAAACTCGTCATCGGTGTGGCCCGCGGTAAGAAGGAATATGACAAGCGTCAGTCCATCAAGGAGCGTGAGGACAAGGTCACCATGGCCCGCATGATGCAGAAATAAGCCTTACGGCACGACGATGACATGCGACTTGTCATCCGAATCGACGATATGATACCAGACCGCTTCGGCGGTCTGTTTTTTCATCCTGACGGTTTTCAATGAGACACCGATGCCGTTGACCGTGAGTGTCGGTCCGACATGCAGCGAATCCGGCTGACGCTCACCGGCTGAGAACACCACACGCGAATCACCGTCGAGATCCACCATCTCACGCCTGCCGTCAGCATGGATCTTCACAAGTATTCCTCCGTAGTCGAAACGCATCACCAATTCCGGACCGCTATAGCGGACACCGTCGTCGGAAAGCTCGACTGAAAAATCAGGCTCTTTGTCCGATGGACCGGGCCGGGGATCATCGCCGGGCTTGTTAGGTTTCACTTCATCACGGCCGCCGTTTTCTTCCTTTTCAGGCTCACGGCGGACATTATCCGAACCGCGTTCACACCCTCCGCAGAGCAATCCGGCGTAGATTACCCCGATGAATGCCGATACGCGCACATAACGGCTGACCTTACCGGAGATATTTCTGAAAAAATGAACCGTCTCCATCATCTATCCTCGATTTTGATCATTACCATTCCGCGCTCTCCGGTGGAACGCACCCTGTATTCAAGCTTATGGCTTCCCGCACCGAGATCAATCGCCGGGATGGATGCCGACGTGACTGCAAGCCCATCGACGGTCCACTCTGCATCGGCTGGAATTTCCGGTGAACAGAGATCCACACGGTCTGTTCTCAACGCGTAGGCCGAACGCAACGGCTGCGGCTCGCCTTCGATTATGAAGCTTTCACCCTTGTGCGACCCCCATAGATACTCCGCGAGTTCCGGATAATCGACAAACGGATTACGGTTGCCCTGCAGCTCCTCGCCACGCTTGTTCTTAGCCACTTCCATTGCCGACGGTGCATGCTCACGATGCCAGCCGAGAAGCAACTGCACGGCATATTCCGTGAGACCCGGATAGGCAGCCGAGGTCATGACCATGTAGCCGCGCGGTGTCCACACTCCGGCCGGATAGATCATCGACATGTAGAAAAATGCACGCGCCAGTTCCCCGCGCAGGGCTTCGGGAGGAGAATAGAGATCTGTCTCAATTCCATAGATCTCACGGCGCCCGACGCTCCACAGCAGGCCGTCAAACGAAGGAGTCGTCACATAACCGGGGGTGAGATCCCCGCGCCGTGTATCCACATCCTCCGTCAGCGGCAGGAGATTGTAAACATCGTTTCCGACGGCCTCCCCGTACTTTTCCGTAGCCTCGCTCCACCATGCGGACGGAACGAATGTGCTCCACACATAGCCCTGTGGCAATTGCCCAGACTTCACCTCGATCTGCACGGCTGAAAATTCATCGCACATAGTGAAATTGAGCCCGCTCCTGTCAGCCATCCTGACCGGACGTGCATAGGTCGCTACAGCCTGCTGCAATGCCCGTCCGCTTTTACCGTTAAAGGGCACTTCGGCCACCGTAAGGGTGGAAGCCGAAGTGCCCAGTATCATTATCATGGAGACAAGACGTCTCATTATGCAATCGTATATGTGGATATGGAGCGGAAATGTGACGACGGGGCCATTACTTGGCCGTCAAGACCGCTGCAGAGACTTAGACGTAGCCGCGGATGATGCCACGCTTTGAATTACGGACGAAAAGAATGATTTCGTCGCGCTCTTTGGTAGCGGGAAGTTCAGCCTCGATACGCTCCACTGCATCCGAATTGTTAAGACCCGAAAGATAGAGGTAGCGGTAAGTCTCCTGAATGTCACGGATAGTCTCGTTGGAGAATCCGCGACGGCGCAGACCGATTGAATTGACACCGGCATAAGCGATAGGCTCGCGGGCAGCCTTGACGTAGGGAGGGATATCCTTGTTGACAAGCGCACCGCCCTGAAGCATCACGTGAGGACCGATGTGGCAGAACTGGTGGATGAGCGCACCGCCGCCGATCACGGCATAGTCATCGATAACGACCTCGCCTGCACACTGCACCGCATTGGACATGATGACATTGTCACCGACCACACAGTCATGAGCCACGTGGCAGTAAGCCATGATGAGGCAATTGCTGCCGACGACGGTCTTACCCTTCGAAGCCGTACCGCGGTGGATGGTGACACATTCGCGGATCACCGTATTGTCACCGATGATGGCAACTGATTCCTCGCCACGGAATTTCAGATCCTGAGGAGGGCCGGAAATGACAGCACCGGGGAAAATCGTACAGTTCTTTCCAATACGCGCGCCTTCCATGATGGTCACGTTTGAACCGATGCGCGTTCCCTCGCCGATCTCGACATTCTGGTCAATTGTCACAAACGGATCGATCACCACACTGGGGTGGATCTTGGCAGCGGGATGGACGTATGCTAATGGTTGTTTCATCTCTGAATCTTATTTGTTCTTTATAATCTGTGCCATGAATTCACACTCGGTGACGATCTTCTCGCCGACGAAGGCATAGCCCTTCATCATGGCGCAGCCGCGACGCAGCTCCGTCAGGAATGAGACATGGAAAATGAGAGTATCTCCGGGGACGACCTTCTGGCGGAACTTCACATTGTCGATCTTCATGAAGTAGGTCGAGTAACGCTCCGGCTCGTCAAGACCGCTGAGCACGAGCAGACCGCCTGTCTGTGCCATAGCCTCGACCTGAAGCACTCCGGGGAGCACCGGCTCTTGCGGGAAGTGTCCTTGGAAGAAAGGTTCGTTGGCAGTGATGTTCTTGACACCTACGATATAGTTCGTACCCTTCTCGATAATCTTATCGACGAGAAGGAAGGGATAGCGGTGAGGGATGAGCTCGCGGATGCGGTTGTTGTCCATCAGCGGCTCCTTGTTGGGATTATAGACAGGGGCCTGTACCTCCTGATGCTTGATCTCGCGACGGATCTTCTTGGCGAAAGTCGTATTGATCGAGTGGCCGGGTCGGGTAGCGATGACGCGACCCTTGAGCGGACGGCCTATGAGAGCTATGTCACCGATAAGGTCGAGGAGCTTATGGCGGGCGGGCTCGTTCTCATGAGAGAGGGGCGAATCGTTGACATAACCGAATTCGCTGACATCCTTGTGAGGCACGTTCATGAGGTCGGCAAGACGGTCAAGCTCTGCCTGCTCCATCGGAGTATCGTATATGACGATTGCGTTGTCGAGGTCACCGCCCTTGATGAGATTTCCTTTCACGAGAGGCTCGATCTCACGCACGAACACGAATGTGCGGCTCGAAGCGATCTCCTCACCGAAACGTTCCATCGTATCAAGGGTTGCGAACTGATTGTTGAGCACAACCGAATTGAAGTCGATCTTCACGTCGGCTGAAAATTCATCGTCCGGCAGTACAAGTATCGACGAGCCGGTGGCTTCGTCGCGCACTTCGATCTTCGATTTGATATAGAAGAAATCCTTGTCGGCCTTCTGATCCTGCAGACCCACGCGCTCGATGGCTTCGCAGTAGAAACGTGCGCTGCCGTCAAGGATAGGAAGCTCAGGAGCATTCACCTCGATAAGTACGTTATCCACTCCCGCAGCATACAGCGCGGCCATTGCGTGCTCGATAGTTGAAACGCGCGCATCACCCTTGGCGATGACGGTGCCACGGTTGGTGGCAACGACATTCTCAGCGAGAGCATCGATCACCGGCTCACCCTCAAGATCGACACGCTTGAACTTGTAGCCGTGATTGTCAGGCGCGGGAAGGAAGCGTGCGGTGATCTCAAGACCTGTGTGGAGGCCCTTGCCGGTGAGAGTAAACTCGCCGTTTAATGTCTTCTGATTCATATATGTGGTTTATTAATTTCCTTATTTTATCTTCTTCTCAAGCTCTTTGACGCGGTCATAAAGCGAACCGAGCTTCTTGACATACACGAGGTTTCTCGCATATTCACCCATCTCCACGGCGGGCGCACCCATCACGCGTTCACCCGGCTTCGTGGGCTTGCTCACACCACTCTGCGCACCGATCTGTGTGCCATCGGCGATAGCGATGTGACCGACGAAACCGACCTGACCGCCCACCATGCACTGCGCACCGATCTTGGCCGATCCAGCCACGCCGACCTGTGCGGCCATCACTGTGTGAGCACCGACAGAGCAGTTATGGGCAATCTGGATAAGGTTATCGAGCTTCACGCCCTTGCAGATGCGCGTCGCGCCCATCATCGCACGGTCAATCGTCGTATTCGCTCCGATTTCGACATCATCCTCAATCTCGACATTGCCCGTCTGGGGGATCTTCTCATATCCGCCCTCCACCGGAGCGAAGCCGAAGCCATCAGCACCGATGACCGCACCCGAATGGATGATGCAGCGCGAGCCGACTTTACATCCATGATAGATTTTTACGCCGGCATAGAGGATTGTGCCCTCACCGATCTCGCAGCCGTCGCCGATGTAAGTCTGAGGATAAATCTTCACACCGGGTGCAAGCTTGACGCCTTTGCCGATATAGGCGAATGCTCCGATGTAAGCGTCCTCAGGAACTTCTACTCCCTCGGCAATGAACACCGGTGATTCCACCCCGACTTTCTCAACCTTGGTCATCTTCGTAACCATGTCAAGAAGATGAGCCACGGTAGCATACGGATCATCCACCCTGATGAGCGTTGCGCTCACGGGCTGTTCGGCGACAAAATCACGCTTGACCAGAACCACAGATGATCCGGTCGAATAAATATGATGTGTATATTTTGGATTAGCCAGAAACGACAATGCTCCCGGATGACCTTCCTCGATCCGGGCAAATGTACTGATTTTTACATTTTCATCACCTTCAACCGTTCCGTTGACCATTGCAGCGAGTTGTGACGCAGTGAGTTCCATGTATGTGAGGTTAAAATTCTTGATAAGTATATTGCTAAAATGGCTGTTGACAGTCATTCCCATGCAAAATTACAATAAAATTACGGAACGTCAAACAAAACTCATGAAATAAGACCTTTTACACCCAATAATGCCACCCTAAAGGCATTCCGGGCATTCTGAAACCGGATAATTTCCTGAAAAGAATCCTCTCCCGCCATGGCCGTATGAATATAAAAAAAGCCGAAGCTGATATGCATTTTGCATTTCAGCTCCGGCTCGTAGAGGGGGCGGTTATCTACTTTCCCACTTTCGCAGTATCAT
>NZ_JAIDBW010000030.1:0-116257 GCF_029056165.1 Duncaniella sp.
GCGTATGCCGAATAAAATACATCCGCCTGAAACATAGGCTGTAACTATTTCATTCGGCATACGCGGCACGCCGCGTCCCTACATTATTACTGGAGTTTATAGACTTCCGATCCGGCGAGGAGCACGCATCCGGTGCCGTAATCATCGAAATCGGGCTTTGAATCGTAGGCTACCGGTTGGCCGTCCTTGGGTTCTTTGCCGGTTCCCTGTACATAACCGATGTATCCGTTGGGGTGGATAGCCTCGTTCACGATAGCGTTCCAGCCTTTGGTGAGGGCGGGGAGATATTTGTTACGGTCGAGGATGCCGTTGTTGATACCCCAAGCCATACCATAGACAAAAAGTGCTGTACCGGTGGTCTCCTTGCCTCCGAAATTGCTTTCATCATGGAGACTCACATTCCAGAAACCATCCTCACGCTGACATTTCACGGCTGCGTCAAGCATAGCCTTGAAATCCTTGATATATACATCGCGGTGAGGAGCGTCTTCAGGAAGTTCCTGAAGGACTTTGGCAAGAGCCGCTACGACCCAGCCGTTTCCGCGTGACCAGTAGCAGTTTTTGCCGTTGGGTTCTTTGTAGGGAGGCACAAAATCCTTGTCGCGCCACCACAGGCCCTCTTTTTCGTTGAAAAGACCGCCGGCGAGGGTGTTGCGTGACCATTCATACATCTGCCAAGCCTTTTCGTTGTAACGCGGGTCGCCTGTCTCGGCACTCATCTTGGCAAGCAGGGGCATACCCATCTGTATGGCGTCGATCCAAGTCCAGTCATCCACCTGCGGAGTGTTGACGAGCATGTTCATGCATGCTTTTGTTTTGGTGAGCATCTTGGGTTCGGGAGTGAGGCGGTAAAGATCGATGTAGGTCTGTCCGCAGCAGTAATTGTCAGCGTTGCGGGTTGTGGTATCGTCGCGGCGCATACCCCACTTGAATCCGTCGCCCCACTTGTAGGCATAGTCATAGTAGCGGTTGTCAGGGTAGATCGAATGGAGAGCCATGAGACCTTCGAAATAGACCGCACGGGTCCAGATGTTGGCCTCATAAACTTTCTTGCGGGAGTAATAGGGTATGCCGAGCAGGGGATCAGGATGATTTTTCAGATAGAGATCGTTGACCTTGATGAGAGTTTTCAATGTCTGTTCGCGGGGCGGAAGCTGGTCAGCAGCTGTCGCCGGGAGCAGGAAGATCAGTGTCAGGACTGATAGCAGTAACTTTTTCATTGGTTGATGTGGTTTATAATGGAAAAGGTAAATTATTGATTCTTATTATGTCGGAAACAGTTCACTTTGAAAGAGTGAGCGGGATGAGTTTCACCTGCGAGTTGAGACCGGAAGGTATAGTGGGCCAATCGCCGAAAGTGAACTGCTTGGCATTGGTTACGGATGCGATATTAGCATCCTTGAATATGCGCCAATTCACTCCTCTGCGTTCAAAGTCGGCTATGCGGTTGGCTTGGAGATTGGTCACATCGATTTCGAGCGTGTTTTTGCCCGGACGCAGATATTTCCCCACGCGTAGAGTGAAGGGGACACTCCAGACCTTACCTGCGGGGATACCGTTGATCCTCACATCGGCACTCTCGCGGACTTCGCCGAGGTCGAGAAGCCACTCGTCAGCCACGTTCGGATCATCGATGGTAAATTCAACTGTATAGCGTCCTGTTCCGAAATTTATCGTGGCGTTCGGATCTGGCAATGCACACCATTGGGTCAAGGTGTCGGTTGCGAATGTACCCTCTATCGCCGGTTCGCTTTTTGGGAAGCTTATGTTCCAGCCACGGTCGATAACTATAGGTTCACCCTGATCCTCGACATAGGCCCAAGACTCGCCCGAAACCTCCTTTGGGAAAGTCTTGAGCATGGTGGATTCACCCGGCAGGAGCTGGAGACGCACCTGTGTCTCTCCGTTAGCGGATGTGCGTGTCTGCGCCATTCCTTTGCGACCGCTCACAGGATCGAAAATCTCCACAGAGGCGGCGGGAGCGGTGAGAGTGACCCAGCCGTCAAGAGGCCGATTCTGGAGCAGGGCAATGAAATAGTTGTGACCGCCAGCCTCGTTTCGGCGGCGGATGAGCGACAGGCCATCCGCCGTACGCATTGTTTCCGGTTTTACACCTGTAAGGCTCAACGCTTCGGCAAAATCAGGCGAAGTGATGATGCGGCCCTTTCCGAACGGGGTGGATGTGGCGTAGCGTCCTACGGCGGGGAGTTTATCCCTTAGATCTGTGAGCTCCTGACGGCGCTGATCCACGTATGCCAGACCGGGGACATCGGAAGGAAGGGTTGCGACGAACACTACTGTCGCACCGGCCTCGGCGAGATCCATGATCCGCTTCAATGATTCGGGTTGCATGAATTTGGCCGGAGGGACAAGTATGGCGCGGTAATCGGCTCCTCCGCGTGAATTGATGTTGCCGTCAGATGTCACCTGAAGTCCATCAAGAAGGGCATCGGAGATATAATCCGCATCATAACCGGCCTCGATTATGTCGGCGATCGCCTGCTTTATGTCGGGCATGCGCTGTTGCATCTTGTGTATGTCAAACATCAGGTAGGGATTGCCTCCCTGACGCTGCCATATCTCTTCGATGGGGAAGTAGAGGAGGAAATCATTATCCGGCTTGCCGGCTGAGAGGAATGCCTGACAGCGGCTGACGTAGCCGAAAAGAGAATCGGCGTCCTGCCAGATGCTGTTGGTAGGCGACATGTTGATGGAGGCATAGAACATCCATCCGGGAAAAGCCGCTCCTTTTGGCGAGTAGGGTGCTCCGTGGAAATATACGTGGTTCACGCCTGAGCAGAACATCTGGTCGAGTTCCGGCTTGCAGCGTGAGAGCGATGTGCGGAAATGTTCAGTAAGCCATGTCAGTGTTTCTGCCGAAGTCAGAGGTTTACCGGTAAGATGGGCAGCCGACGAGGCGAATTTGAGCACAGCCGGATCAGAGTCGCTCGGTCGGGTCGGGCCATCCTGAATCAGTCCGGGAATATTGAAGTCGGTCTGTCCGAAGGATTCACATTCGGGAATATCCACGGCTGCGTAGAGATCTATGATGTTAGCGGGCGATCCGTGGCTCTGGTTGCGGATTCTCGCACCCTTGGCGTGGGCACGGGCCATCCATACATCCGTGAAATTGTCGCGGAGCATCCGTGCGAGTGTCGCGCGATAGTCACGGACCACGCGTGAACGGAGATCATCGTGATTCTTTTCGTCAAGAAATTCCGGCATGTAGAGTTCAAGGCTATAGCCGTGGTCCTTGCGGAATTCATCAAGAATATTGTCGGCCCAGTCTGATCCATATACCTCATACGAGTCGTTGAAGAAGGTATCGGGCACTGGACAGCCTGAGCTTGCAAACGCTTTCTCGAAACGGTCAAGGTAATGGTTGACGGCTACACTGTCGTAGTGATTCACGACCAGTCCCTCACCACCGGGAGCAGCGCGTTTCACCTTCTGGAATGTACGGCCGGAGAATATGGCATATATAGTCCAGTCAGCCGCTTCTTTCTCACCCTTCTGCTTCTTGACTTTGGGAGCTTTCCATACGAGAACGGAATCGGGGCGAAGATTTTCGGTGATGTCTATACGCCTGTCCCCGTTGCAGGCTATGATGGCCTGCAGAGTGGCTACCGGAGCTTGCTTGGCATCCGAGGGGACGATTTTTCCGGTAAATTTCTTTCCGGGGGCTACCGTCAGTTTCTCCACCACTCGTTTGCGCGCGCTGTAGGCCGTGCTGACTTCCGGTCCTCCGAATGGCCAGCCCGTACCATTGTTCATGTCGATCTGCAGTCCGAGGCGGTTGCCTTCGGAAATAGTATGGTCAAGCATCTGCATCCATTGCGGGGAGAGATAACGGATGTCGTTGGCTTCATTCCCCTTGACTCCGTAGATCGGTGTGATCTCAACTCCGCCGAGACCTTTTTTCGAAAATTCTTCGAGATTGAAGGTGAGCCCTTCGGGATCTACCGCACTGCCGAGCCACCACCAGCGGACGAATGGACGGTTCTCAACCGTCACCGGATACCAGTCGGTGATATCGGAAGCGGTCTGGGCGGGAGTCGATGCATTTACCGCGCTCCACGAGAGGAGGCCTAATGCTATGAGGCTTTTCAGATGATTATTCATTGTTTTGATGAAGAGGGTTGATGTTAATGTCTCACGGACGTTGGATGGTCAGACCCATGAGGCCGATCACTACGTCGCCCGAAAGGGTTTCAAGGGTGAGTGATTCAAGTTCACGCGAGGGATCGACAGGGATGTCGAGAACCACGCCCGCACCGCCTTCGATATAGCGGTCGGCCACTCCCTTGATGCCAAGTTCGTCACCGAGATTACGGCTCATGCGGCCGCTCTTGAGATGCAGACGGTAGGGCGATTGTGTGCCGGGAGCTTTCGCAAAGGCATTTTCATCGTGATAGAAGTCGAGTTCGATCGGTGTCCAGTTGTGGGGATTGACGAGCGGTGTCACTTCCTCTGTTCCGTCGGTATAGCGGACACGGAGCAGTCCGTTTTCAATGCCCCACTGCATGTGGTTTGTCGAACCTGCCATTAGTAGATAGAGGTGAGATCCGCGTCCCGAAAGATTGATCTTCGCGCTGTCAGGATAATTATCCCAAAGTGATGTGAAAAGAATGTTGCTTCCTTCAGCCGGGAGGGCAAACGGTATGCCGGTCTCGGTTTTCAATATGCCACCCTCGGCGGCGAGACGTGCGCGGAGACCGGAGTCATCGATGTCGGCTGTGAGCTTGGGATGACACCATTCGCCGATGCCTTGTTTGGGGAGCTGGAGAGTGGTGACATCGGGACGGGGTGACAGATATTCATTGCGGAATATGTCGGTGACAGAGGCATTGTAGGACGGCGTAAGGTCAGTGGTCTCGCAGAGTTCGGCACGTATGTCATCGAACCCGTCGGGTGCTACCGGACCGGCTGTGGATAGTGCATCTGCGGCGACTTCCGCATTCCACCATGTTAGAGTGCCGTCAGTCATCTCGCTGAAAGTCACCGGCCCTTCCTGACGCGTGCGTCCGGTAGCCGACGGATTGAAGCTTGCGGCTTCCGTGATTTCTATGACGAGTTCAGGGGCAGTTCCGGCGTTGATTGTTATACGTGGAGTTCCGATAGAGTTTTCAGTTACTTTCCAAGCAGCTTTTTTGCCGTTGACTTTCACGCTCTTCACACCGTTGGCCAGGACTGTCAGTTCAAGTGTTGAGCCTTTGCCGTAACGGTTGTTGACCGTATAGACATTTTTCTTTCCGTCGCGCCTGAATGAATAGGACAGGTCGGGAAGATTGACCGAAGCCTCATTCCACTCGGCGGGGAAGCCGGGGATGAGTCTCACAACGGGATCTTTCGCAAGCAGATCGGGACGCACTCCGAAGAGACCTTCGGTCAGCGCACGGCCCCACACACCGATCGGGTCGGCGAAGTCGCGGTAACACTCACCACGGGCTGCATCATAGTGACTGATCTGTCCGAAATTGAGCGGTGAAGCTCCGAGATACATGTTGTCCATCGCCACGCCTTTCATCAGACGGTAAGCTTCCTCGTTGCGTCCGGCCTGCCAATAGGCGAGGGCCGTATGCATAACCTCGGCAATGGCTACGTTGTTGATGCTCCATGAATAGGGCTTCCAGTTGGTGGTCGATAGGGTGTAGAGACCATCCTCGACCCCCTCGCCGTTGACAGGAATATGAGGGGTGGCCCGATCGACATAGCAAGTCGCAGCGTATGCTTGGAAGGGGTCGGCTATCTCGGAATCTATGGCATGGTAGATGGTCCACAATGCTGCTGAGGGATGGAGGCGTTGGTGTCCGCCTTTGTCGCGGTATTCGGCCCAGTGTCCGCGTTCGGGCATCCAGAGCACACTGTCGATGGCAGCAGCTATTCCTTCAGCTTCGTGCAGATAGGGAGTCGGATCTTCACCGATGGCCTCGGCAAGCTGAGCCGTGAGTCTGTTGGCGAAAAGATTGTAGGCAGACGAGTGGGTGACGGCACCTCCGCTGTAATAGAGTGCGTCGCTGGCCCAGATGCAGCAGTAGGCATCATAGAGGTGATCGCCGTCGGGATCGAAATTGCGTTTTTCCCAATCGAGATGGAGTTTCACCACCGGATACAGCTTTCGCATGGCAGCCGTGTCGCCTGTGTGACGGAAATGGCGGAGCATGGCGTCGATATAGACAAGGTTCATGTCGTAGTGCGACATCTCATCTTTCTTTCCGGGACGGCGGCAGATGTAGCCGTTGCTGTACATGGGTGTGCCCCACTTTTTTTCTGCACGCGCGAGGTTGAGGGTAGAGTCCTGACGCGGATGGCTGAGCACCGGTGGTATGTCGGTGATCTGATTGGACGCGTAAGTGTTGAAATGGGTCAGCGCACGATCATGACGGCCGATTGCGCTTCCGACGTATGCGCCTCGCCATCCGAGATGAGGTGTGCGCCATCCGATCGAGCCGTGAAGCCATGCCTCACCGCTCCATATTCCGTCGGCAGCAACAGCAAGTGCCCCGCCGATAGGGTTGAGCCATGCATCGGGAGTGGAGAACTCGACGTTTGCAGCCAGTTCGGCACGTTCCTTTTCGGCCTGTGCGAGCAGCTGGCCAAGCGATTCCGACGGGACATTACCGGGAGGGAAGAGAGCTATAATCTTTTGCTCGCCCGGCTTGAGGTCGATGACACCTTCGTAGGCCGGCAGAGAGTTGATGTGGTAAGTCGTTGAAGGTATGACGAGTGTGAGGTTCTTACGTTCCTTTGCACCATACTCGACGTTGATGAGGTCTCCGTCAACGGTATATACGTTGCCTTTGCAGTATTCCGGTTTGAGATCAAAGCATGTCGGATCATCCACTCCGAGGTCACCTTCACGGTAAAACTTCTTCTCGGCCACGCCTCCGAAGCGTACAGGCACACTGACCGGATGATCGGTAGTGTTGGTGATTGCCCACAGAGCCATATCCTTGCTGCGCATCACTTGGGCTTCGACCTTGACGCCACCCTGCTCGTAGTCCATGCGGCCCGGAGTGTAGCGCGCGGTGCATTTCCCCTCAGGTAATGTCAGGAGGAGGTTGCCTCCCATGCGCGGGAGATAGATGCCGAATTCAGGAGTGTCGGAACAGTCCATACGGAATCCGGAATGTGCGCCGTAGAGAGCGCGGTTGAAACGCGCTCCGCCGTCGGTTGTCACTACTGAATTGCCGTCAGGCACATAATGGCGTGGACGGGATTCAGCTCCGGAAACGATAGTGATCGTAGCTGCAAGAAAAATTGTGGTTATGATTCGCTGTATCATGCTTGTTTATCGGATTTTAAGCCGACGGCTTCAGGTGCGTGAAAGTTGTACCTGAAGCCGCGGCCTGATTCCAATGGTTATACCGTTAAAGATAACTCGATTTTCTAAACTTTAAACTCTGAACTGAAATTATGGCATGGGTTTGATGCCTTCCCAGCGTACATCCCATGTGCCGTCCTTCGGGAATCCCGGATTCTCGATCTCGCAACCATCCCAGCCGGCACACATGAGTGCAACGGCTGTGAGCAGACCGCCGTTGCCGGGGAGATAGCAGCGCAGACGGTTGTCCTGATAGTTATGACCGTTGGGGAGGTAGGTGTTGGTGCGCTTGTCCATGAGCAGTGCGTTGATAGCCTTTTCGGGGTGACCGAGGCGCACGGCGTTCATTGCAGTAGTCGGGTAGTCCCAACCCCAAGTCTTGTCCCAGTTCCAGTTGTCATACACCCAGTCAAACGTGTTGTCCATGATGTCGGGCTTCACGAGGGGCGATGAAGGCAGGATGCCTACGGCTGCAAGCACGGCCATGTGGTCGGAGGTCAGACGGATGTCGCTGTAGGTTTCGGGGGCGGTTTCAGCGGCGAGATAGAGGCTGTCCTTGGCGGCGAGGGGCGAGAGATTGGCTATGATCTCGTCCCATTCCTCGATACGGGGTTCACCTTTGCGTTCGCGCCACTTCTGTGCGGTATTGAGTGCGAAATGCCAGTAAGACAGCTCGAAAGGAGGATTGACGGTCTCAGCTGCGCGGAGGGTCTCCTGCGCGGGGATGATTCCGTGGAGAGTGTAGCGGCCAAGTGAATCCTTGTCGGCGAAGTCGGCCATGAATTCAGCCGTTCCCTGCACGAGATCATAGTAGCGGTTGATCACGGCTGTGTCCTGACCGGCACGGTAGGCAAGCTCGGCGAGATAGATGAGGTGGGGCTGTTGCCAGATGAGGAATGATCCTACTTTCGAGGGGGCTTCAATACCTGAGGGATCTGTCATCTTCATCCAGCGCAGACCTTTGAATCCCTGACGCTCGGCAATGTCGCGTGCGACTCCGGCAGAGCTTTCATACCAAGGGAGAGTGCGGTTGAGAAGGTCCTCGTGACCCCACAGGGCGAACTGTGCCTGATGCCACCAGATCATCTCCATGTGGAATTTTCCGAACCATGAGTTGTAGGTCAGGCCTGTCTCCTGCGGAGGTGTCGAACCGGCACACTGGATGGCGAGGAGGTACTGCGAGAGGACCACGCGGCGTTCGAGTTCTGCGGCGCGGGGATCGGTGCAGTGGCTGAAATCTACGACTCCGCCGTCCTTCCAGAAAGCTGTCCAGTAATCCGACGAAGCTTTGCGTGTATCGGCGACGGAGGGATTGACTTCGTTGTTTTCCTCCGGAGTGAAGGTGGCTGTTATGGTCCACTCGTCGGCTGTCGGAGTGATTGTGGCCACATTGCGGCCTGTCATCACGGGAGCTTCTGCTCCGGTCCACGCGAGGTTGATGTAATATGAAGTCGAATCAAGTGTGTGGCGGATCACGGCATGGTTATCGTCCGAACTTATGATCTCAGTGATGTGGAGTGAATCGGCGTCCCAGTTGCAGGCATCGTCGCAGTGGCCTCCGGTGGGATAGGGGAGACGCAGTGCCACGGGCAGACGTTTTTCTGACTTGATTGATGCGGCAAGCATATCCTTGTCGGGATGCACGTAGGTGCGCACACTGACCGGAGTCCCATCCACCTTGAAGTCAGAGCGGATTTCTCCGTTCCACATATCGAGGGTCTGGTCTATATCGGACAGCTGATCAGGATTCAGGTCAGCGAAGCCGAGCGCGCCGAGATGGAGACGGTGGGGATTGACGCGATACCAGTTGGCGGCGTCGCGGTTGCGACCCGGTTCGTTGAACTGTACGGAATAGGGCTCCATGCGTCCGCGTCCGAAATCGTAGTCCTTGAGAGTTTCTTCAAATTTCAGACTGTCGGGATTGCCGAAGCTGTGCCAGCCCCATTGGCTCTGAGTGCCCAGGGGCACACCATTGCTGTAAAGTTCGGGAAATGACTGAAGACCGGTCACATCGACGGTGACGGCAAATTCGCCGTTGCCTACGGATAGTGAGGCCAGAGTGTCAATTTCTGTAATGTGAGGATTGTTGCGCTCAACGAGAGCATGACGGTCAATGCCACTCTGACATGCCACAAAAGCCGGCAGCGAAAGCGAGAACGCAGCGGCGTAAAATAGATTTTTTAATGTCATCGGTCTTAATAAGTCTATGAAAAATGGTCAGTTTTAAGGTGAAAAAATCATAGCCGTCACAAGCCGTCGGAGATTTCGGCCACGGCATTCCTTGATTAGATTCTCTGCAAAGATAACATTTTTCCTCCAAGCAATCAAATCCAATATACATAATCAATCAGTTGAGCTGCGCAGTGGATTGAATTTACCATCGTGTTAAAAAATATTAATCAGCCGAAGCCTCTTATGATATCTATGAGGCTTGAAATTGAGATTATGGCTAACTTTGCAGAATCGTCGGTCAGATTGCATCGATTTTGGCTTCGGCGACAAACCGGAATTGTTAACTCCACCTTAAATAAAATCAACTTCATTATCATGAAATTTCTTTCATCCCTTTTAGTAGCCCTCTCGCTCCCGGCAATGGCTGTGGCACAAGTTCCTTCAGATACAATAACTGTCTTTATGATCGGTGACTCGACCATGGCCAACAAACCTCTCGACAAGGAAAATCAGGAGCGTGGCTGGGGACAGATGCTTCCCATTTATCTCGAAGGGGCAATAAAGGTCGATAATCATGCCGTCAATGGCCGCAGTTCCAAGAGCTTCATTGATGAAGGCCGCTGGGATAAGGTGCGTGATCAGATACGTCCCGGTGACTATGTGATCATTCAGTTCGGCCATAATGACGAAAAACCGAAGCCCGACCGTCACACCGATCCGGGTTCTACTTTCGATGCCAACCTGAAGAAGTTTGTCAATGAGACACGTGAGAAAGGTGGCAACCCCATACTCATGAACTCGATTGTCCGCCGTAATTTCCCGGCCAACGGTATTGCGGCAGCCGAGACCGATGACCGTCAGAAGACATGGAAGAAAGGGCTTGAAGGTTATCCGATGGAAGGTGACTCTCTTGCCGATACCCACGGCGATTACCGCATAGCTCCGCGCAATGTGGCCGAGGAATTGAATGTGCCCTTTGTCGATATGAATGCCCTGACTCATGAACTCGTTCAGGATCTCGGACCTGAAAGTTCGAAGGCTCTGTTCATGTGGATGCCGGTTGGTAAGTATGAATTTGCACCCAACGGACGCATCGACAACACTCACCTTAATGTATATGGTGGTATAGTGGTGTCGCGTCTTGCCATCAACGGCATTGCCGAGAAAGTCCCCGCCCTCCGGCCTTACATCCGCCGCACGGTCTATAACCTGAACGACTGATAGCCCCGTCGGCCGTTTCATAATATTTATAATTGTAGGGACGCTGCGTGCAGCGTATGCCGGATGAAATACATCTGCCTGAACCACAGGCCACATGGCATACGCTGCACGCAGCGTCCCTACAATTGATACTGAATTTCATTTAAAATTGGGAAATAAAAAACCGGCGTGGGGGAGGGTTTCACAACCATCGGCCACGCCGTTTTAAACAATAGCATCAATTTCAAAAATAGATTACAGAAGTCTGTCGTCTTGACGCTCTGTCAGCGTCATATTGACTGAGCCTGACTTGTATTGTCCAAGTGTTTTTTATCAAATTTCGTATAAATTATCGTATAAATTAATCTTGTAAAGTCTGTGAAGAGGTCTATCTGACAATGTTCCTCTTACATGATGCAAAATTACTGCCATATTTCCTCCTCCACCATACCTAAATTTAAGTAATTTCGTGGCCGGAGGGTCATTTTACTAATTGAAATCAATTAGGGACGGCTAATCTATACCTATAATATGCTTTACTTTGTCGAGAAATCCGGGTTTTGACCCGCGTTCAAGAGCCGCTATCTTTCCGTCGGGATCAATGAGCATGGTGACGGGGATGGAGTTTATGCCGAGGGCATTGACAGGGTTAGATTCACTATGATCGGTAGGATCATTCAGGAGGTTGATCCACGGCATGTCGTGACCGGCGATGAAGGGACGCCAGATCACATCCTGATCGTCTATGTCGATGGTCACTACCTTGCACCTGTCGCCACACTCCGCCGAGAACTGCCGCAGGTCAGCGAATCCGCGGATGCACACCGCGCACCATGTGGCCCAGAAGTCAACGAGCACCCAACCGCCGCGCATGGAGCTGAGAGTCACGATCCGTCCGGTGGAGTCGGGGAGGGCAAAATCAGGCATTACTTTTCCGACTGTCATGCCGGAGTGGGCATTGATGATGGCTTGGACGGCGCGGGCACGGTTGCGCAGACTCACGTATTCGTTTGCCGCCACGCTGTATTCGAGGGCAGGATCAAGTTCGTCGAAATATCTGGCCTTGACGGAGTCCGACGAATATGAGAGGGCGATGATACCGGCCGGAGTGGCTTTGTGGGAGAGGGCGAACGGTCCTAAAAACCGGTCGCGCAGAGCCATCATGTTCTCACCGGAATTTTCGTTGCGTTTCAGAAATTCGCTTTCCTGACGGAAGAATGAATAAAGGCTGTCAGTAAATTCAGTACCGCTGTAGTGGCCACGCTCTATCAGTGAGTCGATTGTCAGGGTTAACTCATCATCCGTGCCTATCGGGACAACTCGTGAACCCGGCCTGTCCGAACCTATGGCCCTCACGGAGATGTCGTAGGGCTGGGTGATGTTGAGGCGCAGCTGCACCACGGAGTCCCTGACCTTGACGGTGTCGCGGAAGTAATGATATGAATAGGGATTCTCACGGTCGGTCAGCCGGCGTTCGACCATGATCCTCTCCGGGCGTTCCTGTCGGAACACCACACGCAGTATCGCAGCTCCGGCAATGGCAGTCCCGATGACTGACAGCAGTACTGTGATCATGATGCGGTGGGGATTGAGAATATTGGATGGCTTCATTTCATATATGCTTTATATTAAATATCTGTCGTGCATGGCGGTCACGGCCTCCGGCGGTTTATCCGGTTGCAAGGTTGTAAATTCCTATCAGCCTGCAAATATAGGTGGTTTTATGCTTAAATCAAAGAATTTGAATTAAAATGATAGTTAGATTTGATTTAGATTAGTTTTATAGGACGATCGGAATATCCTTGCAAAAAAAATTTACTGACGACGCAAAAAATTCCCTCCGGCTATTGCATAATTCAAAAAACGGTTCTACCTTTGCGGTGTACTATTATACTAATACACCATCATGCTTAAAGTCGATAACCTTACATTCTCCTACCGGCGCAATGATCGTCGGATTCTGGATGACTTCTCTCTGAAGGTCAATGCCGGTGGCGTCTATGGACTCCTTGGCAGAAACGGTGCAGGAAAGTCAACATTGCTCTATCTTATAGCCGGTGCGCTTACGCCGACAAATGGACAGATACTGTTCAATGATGTCGATACCCGTCTGCGCCGTCCCGAAACCCTCTCCGATATTTTTATTGTACCCGAAGAATTCGTGCTCCCCCGCATTCCACTCAAGGATTATCTGAAAGCAAACGCTTCGTTCTATCCCCGTTTCTCTTACGAGGATCTGCGCCGTCATCTGGAGATCTTCGATATGGACACGGATCTTAATCTCGGCGCGCTCTCGATGGGGCAGAAGAAAAAAGCTTTCATGAGTTTCGCCCTCGCCTGCAATACGTCGCTGCTGCTTATGGACGAACCGACAAATGGACTCGATATTCCCGGTAAGAGCGCGTTTCGCCGCTTTATTGCAAGCAATATGACCGACGAGCGGTCCATCATCATCTCCACCCATCAGGTGCGCGACATCGACCGTCTGCTCGACCACGTGATCATCATGGATCACTCCCATGTGCTTCTCAACGAGCGCGTCGATAGGGTCACGGATACACTCAAATTTTTTGAGACAGCATCACCCTCGGTCATTGAATCGGCTCTCTATTCGCAGCCGTCGCTTGAAGGAGCATCCGTCGTCACGGTCAACGATGACGGTGCTGAAACCGAACTCAATCTTGAAATCCTCTTTGAGCTTTCGCTTGCCAAGCCGGAGATAATCAAAGATATGTTTAACCGTAACAACCTGAACCAATGAGCCAGAATCAGATATTCAATATGCAGCGTTTCGGTCTGCTGATCAACCATGATGTGCGCGAGAACTGGCGCAAGATACTCCTGTCACTCGGCGGCCTCCTCGGTGCACTCATCATCATCGGACTTTTTTATGCCGTAACCAATTTTCAGGGAGGGGATGACATTGATCCGGAATGGCTCAGGCATATAAGTGAACGGATGGCATTGACGGAAGTGATATTCTTTACGATTATTATGTTTTTCGCCGGGGCTTATGTCGCATCCACAGCTTTCAAATCATTCTCCTCTGCTCCTTCAGCCCTCTCGTCAATCATGATTCCGGCTTCTCAATTCGAGAAATTCATGGTGAAATGGCTTGTTACCGTCCCCTGCTTTTTCATAATCTATGTGGCTTTCGCCATGTTCGCCGATTGGGTGAGGGTAGCGTTCATTGACATGAATTATCATATTGAGGTCAGCACCTTTGACTGGAATAAGCTCTTTTTCCATTCCGAGGAGATAGCTTTCAAACATTTCTCGCTTATCGGGATCATGACTTTCTTTTGTGTGCAGTCGTTTTTCCTTCTCGGTTCCATTGTCTGGCCGCGTGTCTCGTTCCTGAAGACGTTTGTCTCGCTGTTTGCCCTCGGATTAATATATGGATGGTTCGACTTTTGGTTTTACGATCTGCTTGAAAAGCCCGACACTATGTTTGTCGCACCCGAATGGCTTGAAAACGGTGATTTGGTCGCTACTTTGGTAGTATTGGCACTGACAGTATTGAGTCTGTTCAACTATTGCCTGACGTTCATGCGATTCCGTGAGGCGGAAACAATAGTGCGTTGGTAGAAAGGAGGCAAATCATATATGGTATTCAAGGAAAATAACAAGGCCATCTATCTCCAGATAGCCGACAAGATCTCTGACGATGTACTGACCGGACTTCTGCAGGTCGGAGCGCGCATCCCCTCTGTCCGTGAGTATGCGGCCTCGCTTGAGGTCAACGCCAACACCGTCATGCGCAGTTACGAGCATCTCGAACGTCTCGGTGTCATCTTCAACCGTCGCGGCATCGGATTCTTCATCGCCGACAATGCCCGTGAGGTAATAATAAATGGTCGCCGCGAGACTTTCCTTAACGGAGAGGTGCAGTATTTCTTCCATCAACTGATGCTTCTCGACATCACACCCGAAGAAGCGAAAACAATGTATGAAAACTATCTAAAGGAAAAAAGTAAATGAAACGTACAACATATATAATGCTGGGGGCTTTCATAGCCGGCTTCCTGCTTATCGCCGTCTCCTGTCTGTTTTGCATCAGCCATCAGATTCCAATGACTGAATATGATAAAGAGGGGGATATCAGCAAAATGATTGATGTCAAGACAGTTGAAGAGCCGATCGAAGCTCAGTTCGGCCACATAGTCTATGAGGATGTCACTAAGGACCGTCAGAGAATCACTTTCAAGGGCGTGGCCGTCAGTATGTCCGATTCGGTGAGCACCCCGCTCCTCAGGACAGCTGAATCAGGAGGAAAGATTGTCACCATGATAGTGAGAAATGACACGCTTTTCCTCGCAGCCGATCTCTCATCCATAAACGATTCAATCATGAAACTTTCAAAGATCAAGCGACTGGTAGTCGGGTCAGAGATGTTGCCTTTGAGTGTGATCCTCCCTACTGACATGAAACTTGGCAGTGTGACCAATCGTTCAACCTCCGTGTGGCTCAATGATATTCATGCACCGGGCCTTAATGTCCGCACTGGATCGGACCTGACACTTGACGGTTGTGACATCGATACCGTCCGCTGCTACGGCAGGAATCTGCGTGATTTGAAACTTTCAAATTCAGTCATAGGACTTTTTACCATGTCCATGCCATCACATGAAGTAAATGTGGATTGCTGTGACGACAGTGGTTTCATAAAGGTCATGGAAGTACGTGGCAGTAAGAAGAACAACCGTTACGCTGAACTCTATTTGACAAAGGCCAATGTCGGTTCACTGAAATGGCTGCCTGAGAACGCAAAAGCTACTCTAAATATCATTGTAAGTCAGCCATCGGAGCTAACTCCGATCAATACTCCGAATTAATTAGGCAATTATAAAGAAGTTGCACGGATAAATTTGAATTGATGCGACTTTTCCTTATTTTTGCGTCATCTAAATAATTTGTTAATTAGGCTTATTGTGAAATGATTTCAAACATATTTAAGCTTCTCTTGACCGGTGTGGGTATCCTCATATCCATACCGGTCCTGTCATCACAGACACAAACAGTGCCTCCGGTGAAGATCTCCGGTCAGGTCAAAAATCTCCAGAAAAAATCAGCGCGGGTCATCACGCCGATTGAATGTAACCCTGTAAAGATAAAGCGTCATGCGACGAACCTTGACTCTTTAGGACGCTTCTCAACGGAAATGAATATTCCTTTCGGCCATGACTTCACTATATATTATGACCGTAAGTTTTACGGGGCATACGCAGAGCCGGGCGATTCACTGTACATTGAAATTGATGCTACCGATCTCAATTCCGCGCCGAAATTCAGTGGTGACCGAGCTGAATTCAACAATCAGTTCAGCAAAGCATACAAATCTCTCACCGGTGGGTTCTATAAGGAATTTTCCGACCCGACAAGGAGTACCGATGAGTTCAGGGAGGACCTGTACAGAAAAATCGACTCGGATCGGAAGGTGATTGCCGCATATTCCGACAGTGTCGGGCTCCGTCCTGACGTGCGGGAGCTGATCGAACGCTGTGCCCTCTTTTCTGTAGCAAACACAGCCATGGATAATATCGGCCGGATGCCGTACAGTGATAGACTGTCGATATTCACTGACAGTGTTTTTGAAATCGGTAACGATGAGAACTGCAAGGAGTTGATGTACCTCCCTCATGTAAGTAATTATCTCTCATCATTGTTTCATACGACCGAGAATGCAGATTCACTATTGACAGTATTTACCGAGACCTATCCCAAGAGCCTCACACGCGACCTGTTCTATTCCTACCTGTTGGAGGGTGCAGATGAACCTTTAACGATCGATCCCGCTCTTTTTTCTCTTGCCGCCCTCGCTCCCGCGCAGGAGGATGATACGAATCCACAACTTACAGATATGATCCTGAACGACTACATATATGAGTTCGCAGACGGGCAATCGAAGGCGACAAACTTCAATAATCTTGCTGAGCTCTTGAAAGAGCGATATGCCGGAAAGTATGTCTATCTTGACCTTTGGGCCACATGGTGCGGTCCTTGCCTCATGGCGCATAAAAGTCTGCCTGAAGTCGCACAGTTCTTCAAGGATGACAACGTCGTGTTTGTCAGCGTGGCCATGAAGTCCGATCCTTCAGCATGGCGGAAGATGTTGATGGCAGGATTTCCGTCCAATAGTTTTCACTATATCATTCCTGACGACGATTCGGCGGAGCAGATCATGAGCCGTCTGGCTGCCGGAGGTTTCCCTTCGTTTTATCTCATAGCTCCCGACGGATCGATTGTCAATAACGATCCACCGCGTCCGGGCAATCCGGAGATCTTCGATTTCCTCCGGACGAATGTCAAGTGATCACGTTCAATTGTCAATTCCAGTCTTCTCCCAGATGTAGAGGCGGTCGGATGGACGTATCTTGCGGGGAACTTTTATGGAGAAGTTGTCACCCTTCTTGACCATCGGGACAGGGTCGTATTCGAGGCGCAGCTCCTCGACCGTGAGGATGATTGCCCCGGTATCAGTTCCGGTGATGACAACTTCGTCGCCGACATGCAGTTCGCCGGCTTCCATCACGAATTCGCCTACGCCGAGTTTCGGGAAATAGCGCACACCTTTGGCGGCATAGCGTTTCACGCGGGTGGCCGACGAGCCGTATTTTGCCGACCACTCGCCAAGGCGTTGTCCGAGATAGTAACCGTCCCAGAATCCACGGTTGAAAATCTTCGACAGCTCATTGTCCCAGCGTTGGATCTTCTCGTCAGTGAATGTGCCTGAGCAGATAGCGTCGATAGCCTCGGAATATGATTGTACAGCGATTTTCACATATTCCGGTCCGCGGGCACGACCTTCGATCTTGAACACTCTCACCCCGGCATCGATCATTTTGTTGAGGAAATGGATGGTCTTGAGATCCTTGGGCGACATGATATACTTGTTTTCAACAGCAAGCTCATCGCCTGTCTCACGGTCAGTTACCGTGTAGCCTCGGCGGCATATCTGTGTGCAAGCACCACGGTTGGCACTTGAATTCATCTCGTGGAGGCTGAGGTAGCATTTGCCGGACACGGCCATGCAGAGCGCACCGTGGCAGAACATTTCGATGCGTATGCGCTCGCCTTTCGGTCCGCGGATATCCTCACGTTCGATGGCATCAGCGATCGCCTTGACCTGATCGAGATTCAGTTCACGGGCGAGCACCATCACGTCGGCAAATTGTGCGAAAAATCTCACGGCCTCGATGTTCGTCACATTTAGCTGTGTGGATATGTGGACCTCGACACCGATACTGCGGGCGTATGAGATGGCGGCGATGTCGCTTGCAATGATGGCGGATATGCCGCTTTCCTTTACGGCGTCGATCACCGAGCGCATTTTGTCAAGCTCGCCGTCATAGATGATGGTGTTGACGGTGAGATAGGTTTTCACTCCGGCTTCGTCGCAGATCGATGCGATGTTGCGGAGATCGTCAAGAGTGAAATTGACGGAGGAACGGGAACGCATGTTGAGACCCTCGACTCCGAAATATATTGCGTCAGCTCCGGCCTCGATGGCGGCGTGGAGTGATTCGTAGCTCCCGACAGGAGCCATTATTTCAAAATCTTTTCTATTCATTACTTCTGCTGTGTATGGATGGCTTTGGGTGTGTGGCAAAATGATTGGATTTTTTTCACGGAGCTTTAAGCCAAAGTAAATTCTTGTTAGGCAAAGTTAGCCAAAATTGGAATTATCTCCAAAATAAGCGGCGGTATGGAGATGCTTTCCTGCCGGTAGGTGTGGAAAATCACGCTTTTTGTGTAACTTTGTAGCAAAACTAAGCAAATGGATTCAGAATTTGACATACATGACCGCTTGAGTGCTGACAAAGATTTCGAGAAGGCGTTGCGCCCCTCGTACTTTGACTCGTTCAACGGTCAGGAAAAAGTGGTCGAGAACCTCAAAGTGTTCGTGCAGGCTGCACGGATGCGTGGCGAGGCCCTTGACCATCTGCTCCTCTTCGGCCCTCCCGGACTCGGCAAGACCACGCTTGCCGGTATTATAGCCAATGAACTCGGCGTGAATTTCAAGGTGACATCCGGACCTGTACTTGACAAGCCCGGCGATCTTGCTGGCATACTCACCTCGCTGGAGGAGAACGATGTGCTATTCATCGACGAGATCCACCGTCTGAGCAGGGTGGTGGAGGAATATCTCTATTCGGCAATGGAGGACTACCGCATTGATATTATGATAGACAAGGGGCCGGGAGCGCGTTCGGTGCAGCTCTCGCTGTCGCCTTTCACACTTGTCGGTGCGACCACTCGTTCGGGTATGCTGACAGCTCCGATGCGTGCGCGTTTCGGCATAAACTGTCATCTTGAATATTATGACCATGAGGTGCTCGAACGTATCATACTCCGTTCGGCGGCTCTTCTTGGTGTCAAATGCACGGCTGAGGCGGCCCACGAGATTGCATTGCGCAGCCGAGGTACTCCCCGAATAGCTAATTCACTTCTGCGCCGTGTGCGTGATTTCGCGCAGGTCAAGGGCAACGGTGACATCGAACCGGAGATTGCACGTTTTGCACTCGAAGCCCTCAACATAGACCGCTACGGACTCGATGAGATGGACCATAAGTTGCTATTGACCATGATCAATAAGTTTGAGGGTGGCCCTGTCGGACTTTCAACCATAGCCACTGCTATCGGTGAGGAGCAGGACACAATCGAGGAGGTTTATGAGCCTTTCCTTATCATGGAGGGATTCCTGCGGCGCACTCCACGCGGACGCGAGGTGACATCACTTGCCTATACACATCTGAAGATCAATCCCCCGACGGTCATGGGAGCTTTGTTCTGATAGCGCAGTAGTGGAAGTTGGTCCAACCAAACGTTTCGCAGGTCATACGGCATACGCGGCACGCCGCGTCCCTACAGCCTGTATCATAGCCATTTAAGATAATAAACCACAAAATCAGGTCAGTATAATGCCGACAGTACTTTATATATTCGGAATACGATTTTTCTTCTATCCTAATGATCATGAACCGATTCATGTTCATATCGAGTATCAGGGAAAATCAGCAAAGATCAAGGTTTCACCTGAGATTGAGCTTATAGAGAACAATGGACTGAAATCCCAGACTATAAAGAAGGCCATGGAAACTGTGGAGTTCTATCAGGATGATATAATCGCCGAATGGCATAAAGTGTTTGGTTAAAAAGGTATTAAGATGAAACAATCCATACAAAAATTATGGTTTGCCGATGGACGGATATGGATCTTGACTTCTGATGATCAGGAGCGTGCCCTTCCCTTGGAGGTGTTTCCGGCGTTGTTCTATGCTACGGATGCTGAGAGGAATGCGTTTTATCTGTGGGATGAAAACAGGAGCATACGTTGGGATGGACTTGACGAGGATATCCATATTTCGAATTTCTTTGAGGAAGAAACGGTTGATTATGATAATGAGGTCAACCGTCTGCTTTCAAGGTTTCCGTATCTTGACATGAAAGCGTTTGCCGACTATATCGGTATTCACTGGACTCTGCTCGCACGCTTGAAATTCGGAGTTGTAAAGGCTTCAGAATCAATTTTGAAGAAGATCCGTGACGGCATTATCGCTATAGGTAAGGAAATGTCGGCCGCCGTATTGTGATTGATTAACCCATTTCAAACAAGTATATTTTTTAATCAATGGCTGGAATAAAATCGCTTGCCAAGGATACGGCCATCTATGGCTTGAGCAGCATCATCGGGCGTTTCCTCAACTGGTGTCTGGTGCCGCTCTACACGCAGATGTTTCCATCGTCGGAATACGGCGTGGTGAGCTACATATATGCCATCGTGGCTCTTGCTCTCATAGTCCTGACCTACGGAATGGAGACAGGCTTCTTCCGTTTCGCAAATCATGAGCGTTACAAAGATCCGATGGAGGTCTATTCGACATCGTTGATTTCGTTGGCGGTAAGTTCGACAGCATTTCTTGCACTCGTGCTTATCTTCATCAAGCCGATATCCGGAGCGATGCACTCGGCCTTGCATGAATCATACGTGGTGATGATGGCCATTGCCGTCGCCTGCGATGCTTTCACGGCTCTGCCGTTTTCCTACCTGCGTTTCCGTAAGCGGCCTATGCGTTTCGCGGCCCTGAGACTTATAAATATAGGGCTTAACATCGGGCTCAACCTTTTCTTCATCCTGATCTGTCCGTGGCTGTGGAAACAGGCACCGGGGTGGATCGCGTGGTTCTATGATCCGGATTTCGGCATAGGCTATATCTTCCTTGCCAATATGGTCACATCGGTCATCAACGTCGTGCTGCTTCTGCCCGAACTCCGTGGTTTCCCCTATAAGTTCAACCCGCGTCTGTGGCGGGAGATGATTATTTATTCAGCTCCACTGCTCGTGCTCGGAATAGCCGGTGTGATGAATCAGACACTTTACTCCATCCTCTTTCCGCTGCTATATACCGACAAGTCCGAGGCAATGTCGCAGCTGGGTATCTATGGTGCGAACCTGAAGATAGCCATTGTGATGGTGATGTTCATTCAGGCATTCCGCTTCGCCTACGAGCCGTTTATCTTTGCGAGAGCCAAAGAGCGCGGTGCGGATCAGCTGCAGAGCTACAGCGATGCCATGAAATATTTTGTCATTTTCGGTATGATTATTTTCCTTGCCGTGATGTTTTATCTCGACATACTGCGCCACTTCATCGCCGCGAGTTATTTCAGCGGTCTGAAAGTAGTGCCTATAGTTATGATTGCCGAATTTTTCTTCGGGATATTCTTCAATCTATCTCTCTGGTATAAGCTCACCGACAAAACGGCTTGGGGCATGTGGTTCTCTCTTCTCGGCCTCGCCATAACGGTGGTGCTCAACGTAGTGCTCGTGCCTCGCTACGGCTACATGGGTTGTGCTTGGGCTTCGTTTGCCTGCTATGGAACAATGATGGTGGTAAGCTATGTCATGGGACAGATCAAATATCCGATCAACTATAATCTTCCGCGTCTGACATTCTATTTTCTCAGTGCCGTCCTGCTGTGGTTTATTGCCGAACTGATAGCGTTCGGCAATCGTCCGTGGCTCAACATGATCATCCGCACCCCCCTTCTCCTTGCCTACATTTTCATGGCCATGCGCATGGAACACATCACCTTCCGCGACCTCATCCCACGCAGGAGGTAGGGAAATTTATATCTGTAAAGTATGAATATCAGGAGTTTTGATGCGATAATGAAAAAAGAGCCGAAAAAATGGCTAAATTTGCAGATGAGTTAAAAAAAGAACGATCAAACGTTGAATGAATCCGATGAAGGCAATATTCCTTATAGGCTACATGGGCAGTGGGAAATCCACCCTCGGCAAAGCCCTCGCACAGCGGTGCGATATCAGTTTCATTGATCTCGATGACTACATCGAAGAACGGGCCGGAAAGAAAATCCGTGAGATTTTCGCCGAGGACGGTGAGGCTGCTTTCCGTGATCTCGAACGTCGTATGCTCCTTGAGATCAGTGATATGGACAATGTGCTGGTGGCATGCGGAGGCGGTACGCCTTGCTTCGGCGACAATATGGCGCTGATGAACTCACGCGGAATCACCGTGCTGCTCCAGACATCACACGAACGGCTGTTTGAACGCCTGAAACGTGGCCGCCACAAGCGTCCGCTCATAGCCTCGCTGACTGATGAGGAACTTGACGGATTCATAACCGAACAGCTTGCCAGACGCATGGTTCATTACGGGAAGTCGGCTGAGGTCTTTGACTCTACACTGCTTGAGGATGAGAATCAGGTCGAGACCAAATGTGAGGCTTTCATAGACCGCTTCAACCTCCCTCGCAAAAAGTAAGGCTAAACACTCTATAAAATCAGCTGAAAATCATGGTTCAGGAGATACCTACACCGCAGGAGCAACCGCAGGAGACCTGTACGGCCCACAGAGGTTTCGTCATCGGTCTCCCTGCATGTGACTATCCGTTTGAACGCCGTTTCCCTCTCACCCCGGAGGCTGCGGGACAGCTCATTGAGCGCGGTTTCAGGGTGAAAATGCAGGAGAATGCAGCCCAATGCATCAACTATACCGACAACAGTTATATGCGCGTAGGTGTGGAGATTGTCAGCCGCGACGAGACGCTGCGGAGCGACATCGTGATCCATCTCGCGCCGATGACCTCACGCGATGTGTCGCGTATGCGCCGCGGAGCCATGCTCCTGACCTTGCTCAAACCTTCGGATCAGAACCGTGAGGCTGTACGCGAACTACTTAACCGCCACATAATCTCCATAGCGGTGGATCTTATTGAGGATTCACGCGGATGCACTCCCTTTGCCGACATTCTCGCCGAGATAGATGGCCGCGCATCCATAGCGATGGCCTCGTCGCTGCTTGCCGACTCTACGCGGGGCAAGGGAATACTGCTCGGAGGTGTGGCCGGAATCATTCCCTGCGAGACCCTCATCATCGGTTCGGGAATTGCGGCCTGTGCTGCGGCCCGTTCGGCTGTCGGACTCGGATCAACGGTGAGGATGTATGACAACGACGTCTATTCCCTCCGTCGCGCACAGCAGGAACTCGGACCGTGGGTCATCACCTCCACGCTCCATCCCCACACTCTTGAAAACGCTCTCCGCAGTGCCGACGTTGTCGTTGTGACTCCAACCGATGAGCCATTTGCCGTGAGCCGTGAACAGACGGCACTGATGAAGCGCGGAGTACTTTCGTTTGACCTCGCATCGGACACGGGGGCGGCTTTCCCCGGAATGCTTGCGGTTGATCTTGCAGGTGCGTTTGCCGTCAGCAATTCTGCCTCTATACGTGAGCGCGTCTGCTTCACCCATGCCGGATGTGCGGTGGCGCGCACTGCCGCAATGGCCTTGAGCAACACGTTCCTCACGCTCATGAATTCGATTGTCAGCTGTGAAGGGGTTAGCAACGCACTTAAACTCCTTCCCGGTATGCAGAAAGCCACGTTCACATTCTTCGGCCGCATAGTCAATCCGCGCATAGCCCGTGCCATCGGTATGCGCAGCGTCGATATCAGCATCTATCTCACACTTTCCTGAAAACCCTAAAGCCTTATTTGTAATAATGTCACCGAGAAGGAAATTCTACGTCGTATGGAACGGTCATGCCACCGGAGTCTTCGATTCATGGGAGGAGTGTCAGTTGCAGATCAAGGGCTATCCCAACGCCAAGTTCAAGAGTTTCGACTCGCAGGAGGCAGCTGTGGCTGCTTACAGGGGTGATCCCGCCGAACAGCTCGAACTCCTGCAGGCCATAGCCAAAGGTCCGGCTGTCAAGGTGAACTATGAGGCTATCCCGGAGATCAAACTCGATGCGCTTGCCGTTGATGCCGCATGTTCGAAAAATCCCGGACCGGTCGAGTATCAGGGCGTATGGGTACGGACCGGTGAACGAATATTCCATATAGGCCCGATCGAGGGTGGGACAAATAATATCGG
Source organism: Duncaniella sp. (assembly GCF_029056165.1). Classification (NCBI taxonomy): domain Bacteria; kingdom Pseudomonadati; phylum Bacteroidota; class Bacteroidia; order Bacteroidales; family Muribaculaceae; genus Duncaniella; species Duncaniella sp. The sequence goes on from NZ_JAIDBW010000030.1 coordinate 24,096, forward strand.
TGAGTATCTCGCCCTTGTCCATGGACTTGCCCTCCTCCACAAGCAGGGTCAACCCTATACACCTATATATACAGACTCGAAGACAGCACGTTCGTGGGTGCGCAACCGTCAGCCAAAGACATCACTGAAACCTACTGCGAAAAATGCTCAGCTTTTCGAGATGATCCGCCGTGCTACCCTCTGGCTTCAGACCCATGAGATCACCAACCCGATCCTCACGTGGGATACTCCCAACTGGGGTGAGATACCGGCCGATTTCGGAAGAAAGTAAATAAATGTAGTGTTTATGTGCTCATCAGCATTCACCATTATAAGCCTAAATCGGACAGGGCTTCTCTCCCGTGGATTATCGCTCAGAGTGTGCTTACGGTGGTGATGATGGTAGTCCCATGTCTGCTTGACTGATCGCTTTTTGGACAAGGGCGGAGACAGGAGGGATTTATTGAATATTATAGTAGTTTTTTAGAGCGATGCTGTGTCAGGATTAGCTCTACAATTGGAAGTTTGTATATTTTGACACGGCCTCCAAGATAAGACCGCGGAGGGGCCATGATGCTCCGGGGGAATTGCCATGCGTGAAACTGACCAATAATTGGAATTTATGCGCTTAATTTTCATTTGAAAAATTTAAACTTTTATTGGTTAAAAGAGGTTATATTTGCATACCCGCCTACTGAGTATAAATCCAGTATGGGTGTCACCACGTATTCAACTAAGTTTCCAACTATTAAAAATCATGGCAACACGAAGATTTTTCCTCGCTTTACTTGGACTCTGGGCTTTCGGCACAGCGATTGCGCAGACATCCGATGTCGCGGAGGGGAGTGTGCTCTCTCTCGAACAGTGCCGGGAAATGGCTCTAAAAAACAATAAGAATCTGAGGCGGTCAGCCCAGCAGATCAAGGTGGCCGGCTATGAGAAAGATCAGGCGTTCGCTGCATATCTTCCTGCGCTTGACTTTGCCGGTGGATACATGTATAATCAGAAAGGTGTATCAGTCCTTGGTTCTGACCAGCTTCTACCGATCAAGACGTTCGATCTCGAAAAGAAAGGCTACGAATTCAATTTTGTAAAAAATCCTGTCACCGGTGAGCCGGTGATGGTTGATGGAAAACCCATTCCTGAGGAGGTTGCATTTCTGCCAAAGGAGGCATTGAGCTACGACCTTCACAACGTATTTTTCGGCGCCGTGACTCTTACACAACCCATCTTCATGGGTGGCAAGATCGTCGCCATGAATAAAATCACCGGCTATGCCGAGAATCTGGCGCGTGCGATGCACGACAATGCCGCGCAGGATGTGGTTTATGCCGTGGATGCCGCATACTGGCAGGTAGTGTCGCTGAAGGCCAAACAGAAACTTGCGGTCAGCTACGTGAATCTGCTCGATACCCTCAGCCACAACGTCTCGCTGATGGTCAAGGAGGGAGTCGCCATCAAGCGCGACCAGCTGACGGTTGATGTGAAGCTCAACTCCGCTCAGATCGACCTCACTAAAGTCGATAACGGACTGGTGCTTTCTCGCATGGCTCTCGCACAGGTGTGCGGAATGCCCGTCCATACGGTGTTCACCCTTGCTGATGAGGATGCAGCTACCATTGCCGGTGCAAGTGCCCCGATAGCCGGAAGCTACAATATGGAGGAAGTCTATTCCTCGCGTGACGATCTCCGTGCCCTCGAACTCGGCGTTAAGATATATAAGGAAAAGGAAAATGTGGCCCGTGCGTCGATGATGCCTAATCTCGCCCTCGTCGGCTCATACTCCTTCTCGAATCCTAACATGTTTGACGGCTTCCAGAAGAAATTCAGCGGTATGTTCTCCGTCGGTGCTATGCTCACCGTCCCCATCTGGCACTGGGGTGGAAATTACAACAAACTCCGTGCAGCGAAAGCTCAGACCGTAGCTGCCCGTCTCGAACTCGACAATGCCAAGGATCTCGTCGATCTTCAGGTCAATCAGGCTTCGTTCAAGGCTCAGGAGGCTGTCAAGACTTTCAACATGACCGAGACCAATCTCGCAAAGGCCGACGAAAATCTACGCTGTGCGACACTTGGCTTCCGCGACGGTGTGATGACGGTCGATAACGTCATGGAGGCACAGACGGCATGGCTCAAGGCTCATTCGGAAAATGTCGATGCCCGTATAGACGTATATCTCTGCGATGTCTATCTCAACAAGGTGCTCGGTCGTCTCGACGTGAGTGCACCGGTGGTCAAGTGAACCCCATGCTTTTAAATTATTGAAAAAACGGAAATCCCAACCTTATAAAATTTCTCTGAATCATGTCAGATACAAAGAATAACCCCGCTGCAACTCCCGAACAGCGCGAAAACAAACTTCTCATGGTGGCCATGGGCGTGATGGTGGTCATCTGTATCGTTCTTGCCATTCTCGGCTTCTGTTTCCTCAACAAGCCGCAGGATATCGTCGAAGGTCAGGCCGACGCTACCTCAATCCGCATTTCCGGCAAGCTCCCCGGACGCGTCGTCAAGCTCTATGTCCATGAGGGCGATCAGGTAAAGGCCGGCGATACGCTCGTCCACATTCATTCTTCACTCGCCGATGCCAAGCTCATGCAGGCCGAAGGCATGGAGACGGTGGCACGTACACAGAACCAGAAGATCGATGCAGGTACACGCTCGCAGATCATTCAGGCCGCACGCGATATGGCCACTCAGGCTGAAGCAGCGGTAAGTATCACCAAGAAAACCTACACCCGCATGGAGAATCTCTTCAAGGAGGGTGTGATCTCCGAGCAGAAACGCGATGAAGCGAAAGCCGCCTATGACGCAGCCGTGGCCGCACATCAGGCTGCCAAGAGCCAGCTGAGTCTTGCACAGGCAGGCGCGCAGAGAGAAGATAAGGAAAGCGCGGCCGCCATGGTGGATGTCGCCAAGGGCGGTGTGGCCGAAGTCCAGAGCCTTCTTGAAGATCAGTATCTCATTGCTCCGTGCGACGGTCAGATCGATGCCGTCTATCCCGAAGAAAGCGAACTCGTGTCGCTCGGTGCGCCGATCATGAGCCTGCTGAAGCTTAGCGACAAGTGGGTGACTTTCAATGTCCGCGAGGAACTCCTCAACGATATGCCTATGGGCAGTGAGATTGAAATCATGATCCCGGCTCTCGGCGAGAAAAAGACCAAGGCCAAGATCTACTATATCCGTGACCTCGGCACTTACGCCACATGGCAGGCCACCAAGGCCACCGGCCAGTGGGACAGCAAGACCTTCGAAGTCAAGGCTCATACTGTCGAGGCCATTCCTGAACTCCGTCCCGGCATGACAGTGGTCTATTTCAAATAAGTTCTGACCGTGTGGACGTGAGATCCGCCACCTCTCTCCGATCTTCCAAATAGTTAACTCCACATTTACGTGATAGCTCCATGCTTCTAAGAATAATCAAACGCGAACTCCGCCGGCTCACATCACGCAAGATCTACATCTTCATGATGTTTATCGTGCCCCTCGGCTTTACCCTGTTCTTTCTCAATCTGATGAGTGAGGGTCTGCCGTTGCAGATCCCTGTGGGTATGGTCGATCTTGACCAGACGTCGCTCTCACGCAAGGTGGGACGTTCGCTCAGCGCAAGCGAGCTGATCGATCTTTCTCACTCGCCACGGAGTTTCCATGAGGCCATGCAGCAGGTCAGGAGCGGTGAGATCTACGGTTTCTTCCTGATTCCTTCCGATTTTCAGAAAAAGGCTCTGAGCGGTGAGACTCCGACCCTGTCGTTCTATTCCAATATGACCATCTTCGTCCCCGGCTCGCTCTCTTACAAGGGATTCAAGACCATAGCGGTCGGCACGAGCGGCGGCGTGGTCAAGACCACTCTCGTAAGTCTCGGAATAGGGGAGGAGGAAGCCGGATCACTGATCCAGCCGTTAGTGATCACCTCCCATCCGCTCAATAATCCTTGGCTCAATTACTCGGTCTATCTTTCGCAGTCCTTCATTCCCTGTCTGCTTGCCCTTATAGTCCTGCTTGTGACTGTGTTCAGCATCTGTCAGGAGAAAAAGACCGGGACGTCTGTCGAGTGGCTTGCGATGGCCAAGGGCAATATGGCGGTCGCGCTTGCTGGCAAACTCCTGCCGCAGACGGTCATCTTCACGCTCGTCGGGGTGGCCATGCAGGCAATGATGTTCGGATTCATGCACTTCCCGCTCAACTGCACGCCGGTCAACATGCTCCTTGCCATGCTCCTCCTTGTCATGGCCTGTCAGGCTTTCGCGGCTTTCATCACCGAAATGCTCCCCAATCTCCGAATGGCCTTGAGCATTGTTTCGCTCACGGGTATCCTTTGCTTCTCGATAGCCGGTTTCTCATTCCCGGTCGATAAGATGTATGGCGGAGTGGCAATCTTCTCTTACCTTGTCCCCATCCGTTATTATTTCCTCATCTATATTGATCAGGCACTCAACGGAATTCCTCTCTACTATTCAAGATTTTATTACATGGCCCTTCTGGCCTTCCTTCTTCTTCCCGTCATCGGTATGCGTCGTCTGCGCAATCAGCTTCTGCATCCCGTCTATGTGGAATAAGCTTTACTCAACGCTATGAACTGGTTAAAAAGTCTTTTCAGAGTCTGGCGCCGGGAAACACGCCTTGTGTTTACGGACATGGGCGTGATCCTCTTCTTCTTCGCGCTTCCCATCGCCTATCCGGTGGTCTATACACTCATCTATAACCCTGAGGTGGTCAAGAAGATTGACACCGTGGTGGTTGACAACTCCCGCACTGCCGAGAGCCGCGAACTTGTTCGTGAGCTCGGTGCCACGCAGTCCTTCAACATCATAGGCTATGCCTCTGACATCAATGAGGCTAAGACTGCTTGGCACGAGAAGAAGTGTTACGGTGTCGTCGAGATCCCGTCGGACTATGCCACGCGTCTTGGACGCGGAGAGCAGGCCGTGGCCCAGTTCTATTGCGACCTTTCACTGATGATCCGTTACCGTCAGTATCTTTTCTCGCTGACCGACGTGCAGATGAACGAGGCTATGCGCATTACATCACAGCGTCTTGCGCAGGGCGGTCTCATCACGAGCAGCATCGAGGGCCTTCCGGTCAATTCTCAGGCCAATTTCCTCGGCGACGTCACTCAGGGATTTGCGTCTTTCGTCATGCCCGGTGTTGTCGTGCTGATCCTACAGCAGAGTATGCTCCTCGGCATAACCATGCTTGCCGGCACTGCCCGTGACCGCCGCCGTCGCAACGGTGGCATCGACCCCCTCGACTACAATGCCGGTCCGCTTGCGACTGTGCTCGGAAAATCGCTCTGCTATATGATGATCTACCTTCCGCTGAGCTACTACATCCTTGAAATTATCCCATACATGTTCGCCCTGCCCCATGTCGGGACATTCTGGAACTTCATGCCGATGGTGTTTGTCATGCTCCTCGCCACTACCTTCCTCGGCCAGACCATTCAGGTCTTTGTCCGCGAACGTGAGTCGAGCCTACTTGTGGTGGTGTTCACCTCCGTTGTGTTCCTCTTCCTTTCAGGACTCACATGGCCGCGCTATGCGTTCAACAAGTTCTGGTACATGATCTCCGAACTCGTCCCATCCACACTCGGCATAGAATCGCTTATCCGTATCAACAGCAACGGCGCGACAATCTCCGACCTCGGCCAGTATTACTGGGGTCTATGGGCTCTCACCGGTCTCTACTTTGTGACCGCGCTCCTTATCCGCTATTTCGCCACCCGTGGACTGCGGACTCAGGCCATCCCGACAACCGGCGACGTTGGCTGATCCTGTCTTGCGCTTCAGAATCTCATTCCGACGATCAGCGTCAGTGACGATATGGTGTTGAAGTGCGTGAAAGTTGAGTTGTAGAACAGCGATCCGTATGACCGTAGCTGGGCTGACGCGAACAGTGCGCCGTGGTTATATACGCAGCTCATCGAGAAGCGGTAACCGTTTGCGAGCATATTGCGCGCGCCTTCGGTGTCGTCCTCATAAGTGCGCTTGTAACCGACCACGCCCAACAGTGTGGCGTTGAGCAGCCATTTCCGTGGACTCAGTGCCCAGTTGCGCGCGTAGCCTCCGAGCAGGGCTATGTCGCGGTAATGGAACCGGTATTTTGATATGCCGAGAGGAAGCTCTGCCAGCATGTCGGGAGGCAGTTCCGAAAAGTTTATGCTTATATCCTGTTCGCTGTAATTGAATCCCGCGAGTGCAGTTCCTGCCGTCCTTAGCTGATATTTTGAAAATGAATAGGCGGCCGAGTGGGAATACTTGTAATGATTGAAGAAATAATACGCGTCCAGATTAGTGGATATCAATTTCGCATCGTCGAAATCATAATGAATTTTCTTCCCGTCGTTATAGTCGCCGAGACGTGTCAGGATCATGCCTCCTTCAGACGATACCTTGCTGTAGTTGATAAAGAATCGTGAGCACGAGAAGTCAAAATTGAATGTGCGTCGCTGTGTGTCGTGATCGAAAAGCCGGTCCATGTTCCACATATAGCCCACGCTCACGGCCATGAAGCTTAGATAACCGCCCGCGTCCGAAAAAAGGTTGGAATGCATCGAGATCAGTGAATTTTTCGGAAAAATCATTGTCTGGGTCTCGATCCAGTTGTAAGCCTTTCCCTGAAGTTTCCAGTTTTTGCCTGTGCCGACCACGTAAGCGGTATCGTAGGAATTGAAAGTCTTGTCGCCCCAGTTATAGACATTGAGTGCGAAGCGCGGAAAAGCCGGATAGCAGATGGTCGAGTCATGGATCTGGAATCCGTTGTTTATGAGCTGGCCTATCCACCTCGTGGAGCTGCGAGGCAGTGAATCGCAGGGGTTAGTCTCCGCTGCGGCCTCTGCGCTTCCGGCTATGACGGAAGTGAGCAGCAGGACTACGATCAATGTATTTCGCACAAAAATCCTAAGCATAATAAATAGTTCCCTCGTGAGTGTCATGGACAATCAACTGCAAAATTACGCATTTCCTTGCAATTTTTTCGGTATTGTCGTAAATTTACCATCTCAAAGGACTATAAAGCTAATTAATCAGCATTTTGCACATGAAAATACTTCTCAATATAATATGGGTGGTATTTGGCGGACTCATGATAGCCGTTGAATATGCCGTGTCGAGTCTTGCGTTGATGATAACCATTATCGGAATACCTTTCGGATTGCAGACTCTGAAACTCGCCCTCGTCGCCCTCTGGCCCTTCGGGACTGACATTGTCGATGACGGGTGGCCGTCAGGTTGCCTCGCCGGAGTGATGAATGTGATCTGGTGGTTTGTCGGCGGAGTGCCCATCGCGCTGACTCATCTGCTATGGGGCATAATCTTCTGTCTGACAGTCATCGGAATCCCCTTCGGCCTCCAGCATTTCAAGCTGATGAAACTCGCCCTCTTCCCCTTCGGTAAGGGATTGGATTGACGGTTCGTATCAGACCGCGTTGGAGTAGTAGTATGCGTATGGAAAAGCATATCTGTTTGTCCAAAATATTGTTCGGTGTACTTTTGTTATGCCTTGTCTCGTCATGCCGGCAGGAGAGTAGAAATTTTGACTATTATCTTGAACTGGCTGAGGAAAATTTGGAGACAGCACCGGACTCTACCGCCTACCATCTGCTCCATGATAGTATAGATGATTCGATGCTCTCATCTGCCACCCAACGTCAGCTGATAACTTATTGGTATTTGCTGGCTCGTATGTCCATGACTTTGTCTGTTAAAGTGCCGAAAGATTTCTATCTTAGTGCCTGTGCGAGATATTTCAGTGAAAATGAGCCGTCTCCTTTGGCCGTAAAGGCTTTTGTCTTATGGAGTGAACAGCTTAGGGGTAGCGGAGACTATTCCTATGCTATTGTTCCCGCACTGCGTGCCTATAAGACAGCTCTTGACTTGGATAATGAGGGGCTGCGCCTTATGGCCGAGAGAGAGTTGGCGGAAGTGTTGGGGCGCGCTCCCGGAATCAGGGATGCTGTCCCCCACATCGATTGTCTGGTCGATTTTGTCGGAGGAGCTGGTAAGTTGGATCGTTTGGCCACCTTGTCGAAATTTGTTTTTGATGCAGGATGTGACACTGTATCCTCATCTGTCACGGTTGCTACCGACAGTATTCCCGCAGCGACTTCTAAGATTGATAAGGCATTTGGGGGATTGGGGCTGCATGCGGTCATGGGTGATTTTGACAAGGCAGAGATTTATGGTGACTCGCTGCTGATACACATGTCGGGTAGGGGAGGTCATGCAGCTGCGTGTGCTGATGTTGCCAACGTGAAAGCTGAACTTGGAAAGTATGATGGAGCTTCCGCCCTACTTGCGCTTGCCCGTGGGCATCTTGTTGATTGGCGTGACTCGCTTCATTATGGACTTGCCGTGGCGAAACTGGCTGACAAATCAGGCATGACGGATGATAGAAAGGTATGGAAGAATGTGGCGGATAGTCTGTTTGATAACCATTATGATGACTTGATACGAAGAACACTATCTTTACGCCTGCAAAACATCTATGAAGATGAGACAAATATGGCTCTCTTTAAGGAAGAGAAGACGCGGAAGCAGTGGGTTCTATCATTGATCGGGATAACGTTAAGCCTGATTTTAGGCATTTTGTTTTATCGTTACAGGATTCAGAAAAAGAATGCTGAAATCAATAGGAAAATAACGGAAGTGATGCTCCTTACACGTGAATTGGATGAAGCGAAAGCCGACAATACAGTTCTTGACAAGAGGATGGAAGAACAAAGCAGTGATATGGCAAGATTGATCGGTGTCCTGTCGGAAAAGGAAACAGAGATAAGTATGCTGAGTGCTGCAATGACCTATGACCGATCCGAAAGACAACGGCTTTCAGCAATGGTGAGCGATCTGCTTCGTGGACGCTTCTCGCACCTGAATACTATTATTAATGAATATAGCGGACTTCAGGAATCGGAGGAAAACTACTTCGTATTCTACAAGAATATAGAATATGAGCTTGAAAAGATACGTCGTCCGAAAAACATCGCAGAAATAGAGCGTATGGTTGACGAATGTAAGGATGGCATTATCGGAAAGTTGAGAGTGCAGATTCCGGGGATGAAGGACCGTGATGTTACATTGGTAACCCTTACATTGGCCGGACTCAACGCGCGTGCCGTCGGTCTCTTCCTTGGAATACAGGGCAACTCCACTTACAAATTGAAGAAACAGATCATCAATCAGATCTCCGGATCTGATGCTAAGGATAAGGATTGGTTTCTTTGTGAGCTTGGAAGCTGTTGAATATCAGTAAAATAGCGTTGTGAATTCGTAAGTCGTTGCATATCAGTGAATTAGTCTAGAATGAAATTTTGTTAGACGGTCCTTGTCTAATTGATTGAATAATAGTGTATTATCTGTTGTGTGGATTAAAATAATTTCAACGTGAAAGCGTGCTGTTGTGATTATTAATGATGAACTTTGCATTTAACTTTTTAAGAGTTACTTACTTATTTTTTTACATAAAGTTGAATTATTATGTGTGAGCTATTGTTTATTGAGGCTATAGGACTCGTGCTGCTATGGATTGCGGCTCTTGTGATCGCATTAGGCCCGATGATCTACGGAATGTCTCTCTGTCTGAACAACGACAGGCTTTCGGGTGGCATGAAAGTCCTGTGGTGTCTGGCGTTTTTCTCATCGAGTGTGCTTGCTTTAGTAGCCTATTTTGCCATCTACAATTCCCGTCGTGATGAGGACGCTATGTAGCTCCGGTATGCTTTACGGAGTATCGAGTGCGGTTTTTACGCTTAGGTGTCCTCGGAATCTGTGGCCGAATGTTGAAAACTTGCTGAAAAATCAATGTGATAAACGCTTGTGGATTGGAATTTTATTCCTACCTTTGCAGCGTTTTGCGGGCTTGTGCCTGCAGACGTAGAATTAACCTTATTTATTAACCCCATTTTTTAATGACTGAAGAAGTAAAAAACTCCCCGATCGCTGACTTCGATTGGGAAGCCTACGAAAAGGGTGAGACCAAGGGTGAAAAGACCCGTGAGGAACTCACCAAAACCTATGATGAATCGCTCAACACCGTGCGTGACAAGGACGTAATCGAAGGTACCATCATCGCCCTCAACAAGCGTGAGGCTGTGGTTAACATCGGCTACAAGAGCGACGGCATCATCCCCATGAGCGAATTCCGCTACAACCCCGACATCAAGGTGGGTGACACTGTTGAAGTCTTCATCGAAAATCAGGAAGACAAGAAGGGTCAGCTCATCCTTTCTCACCGCAAAGCCCGTGCAGCCCGCTCTTGGGATCGCATCAACGAGGCTCTTGAGAAAGACGAAGTCATCAAGGGCTACATCAAGTGCCGCACCAAAGGCGGCATGATTGTCGATGTGTTCGGCATCGAGGCCTTCCTCCCCGGATCTCAGATCGACGTCAAGCCCATCCGCGACTACGACATCTTCGTTGGCAAGACAATGGAGTTCAAGGTCGTGAAGATCAATCAAGAATTCAAGAACGTGGTTGTCAGCCACAAGGCACTCATCGAGGCCGAGCTCGAACAGCAGAAGCGCGAGATCATCGCCAAGCTCGAAAAGGGTCAGGTGCTCGAAGGTTCTGTCAAGAACATCACCAGCTACGGTGTGTTCATCGACCTTGGCGGTGTTGACGGCCTCATCCACATCACAGACCTCTCTTGGGGCCGCGTAAGCCACCCCGAAGAAGTGGTTCAGCTCGATCAGAAGCTCAATGTCGTTATCCTCGACTTTGACGATGAGAAGAAGCGTATCGCCCTCGGTCTCAAGCAGCTCCAGCCCCATCCTTGGGATGCCCTCGACGCAGACCTCAAGGTTGGCGACAAGGTTAAGGGTCGCGTAGTCGTTATGGCTGACTACGGCGCATTCGTTGAGATCGCCCCCGGCGTTGAAGGTCTCATCCACGTGAGCGAAATGTCTTGGAGCCAGCACCTCCGCTCTGCTCAGGACTTCCTCAAGGTTGGCGACGAGATCGAAGCCGTTATCCTTACCCTCGACCGCGAGGACCGCAAGATGTCACTCGGTCTCAAGCAGCTCAAGAACGATCCTTGGGAGAACATCGAGACCAAGTATCCCGTCGGCAGCAAGCACACTGCTAAAGTGCGCAACTTCACCAACTTCGGCGTATTCGTTGAAATCGAGGAAGGCGTTGACGGTCTCATACACATCAGCGACCTCTCTTGGACCAAGAAGGTTAAGCACCCCAGCGAGTTCACTCAGATCGGTGCTGACATCGACGTTCAGGTTCTCGAAATCGACAAGGACAACCGTCGTCTCTCTCTCGGCCACAAGCAGCTCGAAGAGAATCCTTGGGACGTATTTGAAACCGTATTCACCGTTGGTTCTGTTCACGAAGGAACTATCATCGAGATGGTTGAGAAGGGCGCAGTCATCGCTCTCCCATACGGTGTTGAAGGCTTCGCAACTCCCAAGCACCTCGTTAAGGAAGACGGCTCTAAGGCTCAGGTCGATGAGAAGCTCAACTTCAAGGTGATCGAGTTCAATAAGGACAGCAAGCGCATCATCCTCTCACACAGCCGCATCTTCGAAGATGAGCAGAAGGGCGAACGCGCTGAAGCTCCCAAGAAGGCAGCTGGCAACCGTCGTGGTGGCAACCGTCGTCAGGAAGAGGCTCCCGCCCTCAATGCTCCTCTCGAAAAGACCACTCTCGGTGACCTCTCAGCTCTCGCTGAACTCAAGCAGAAGCTTGCAGGCAAGTAAAAATCGCCGATTGGCAAGTGTCGGGATCTAATCCCGTCCAACCAACATATCAGCAGGAATCGTCCCTCGGACGGTTCCTGTTTTTTTATCCATAATATTTCGCAATTTGGCGTAATTTCTGATCCAATTTTTTATCGGACATCCTATGAATAGGTAGCGTTGTATGGAATATGTATTATTGCATTGAATGTATAGTATTGTGTGGAATGTGTAGTATTGTAGGGACGCGGCGTGCCGCGTATGCCAAATTGAATACATACGCCATTGAAAACCAGCGATAAATAAATATTCACCCAGCATCCAAATCCATATCCCAATTGCCTTTCTCCGTATTTTATCCGTATTTAATCTGGCATTTCATCCGTATTTCATCCGGCATACGCGGCACGCCGCGTCCCTACAAATATATTTTCCAAATATAAAATCACGGATCGGCATCGCATCATCCACTCCATCCATCAAACCGCGAAATGGTAATGCATCCAATTAACCGGCGGGGGGACGATGAATTTGCCCATTCATCCGCTAAACCGCGAAATGGTAATGTATCTAATTAACCGGCGGGGGATGATGAATTTGCCTATTCATCCGCTAAACCGCGAAGCGGTGATGCATTCGTAGCCCCATCACGACCGAGCGGAGGCGAGACAAAAAATGACCGAAGGGAAATTTTTGTCCGCCGATGCGAGGGAGGCATGGGGTTAAATGTCATTCCAGCCAACGTCGGCGTCGAAGACGTCGGCCAAAGGAACCGCAACTCTAAATCTATCGAAAAAACGAGATAAAAATACATTTCTACCTCAAAAAAATTAAAATCTCGGCATGAAATTGCGTAACACATTGACTATCAATATATTCGCCTCCTAAATCCTAAGACATTGAAAACAAGCCACTTATACCAAGGTTAAAAAATGAAATTTTAACCTATATCTAATCAATTGATATATAGGATATTAACATGGGTAAAGATTAAAATTATCAGGGCAAAAAATTCTTTATGCCTTATACGTTCATCCTAACTTTGCGTCAGAAAACAGAACGAAAACCGGGAGAAAAAACGACGGTCACGTTCCACCAAAAAAGAATAAAGTAAATAACCCCTTTAAAAACCCTGAACAATGAAAAAGCTGTCTTCCATCCTGATGTCTGCCCTCTTTATAGCAGTTACACTCATTTCCATGACATCATGCTCTGATAATGATGAACCTGAAATGCCCTACATCACTCCCTCCGAAAATAAGACCAATACGGATGATGTTCCTCCCTATGAAGTCACTGAAGGTGATTCAGGTAATGGCGGTGAATCAGTCACCTTTCCCGACCATTCCTGATTACCCTCGGATAGAATGACCTGTGATTAAAAAATGCAACATTTCCACCCCTTGGATTTGATACAAAACACCCCCTGAACATACATATACACTGATCATATACACTAAACAATAACATTTCATGCCCCTTTGTCAACGATCGAAAGGGGGACATGCATCGGAGTCGTGGCCCGCGAGGGTCGTGGCCTTGATGCGTTCTCGCGGCAGCAGTTGACTGATATATCACCTTCTGATCATGAAATCAGACGGGAAACATACTTTTTTCTTTAGGATTAAATGCGTAACTTTGCGAGGACTAAAAAATTGACAGAAATTATGAAAAGAGATTTCCTTATCATAATGCTCGTTGCCGTTGTCGGACTGATGACTGTAAGCTGCGGTGGGGGCGAAAAGAAAACCGAGACAGTGCCTGAGACCCAGACCAAGGAGGTCGAGGTGCAGAAATCGCAGCTCGAACAGGCTCTCACTTCCGGCGATCTGAAGCATGCATCCGTGATGGCCGACAGTATGTCGCTCTTCGTCGATGATTTCACTCCCGCGCAGACTGTTCAGGTGCTTACGGCTTTCGTGACCCTCCACAATGATGCTACCAAGCGGCACGAGGGACGGCGCGATCTTGAAACTCTCCGCAAGTTTGTGGATGTCTATGACATAGCTTTGAGTGTCAATCCCAAGGATACGCGCGAGGCATTCCGTAAGGCTCATGCAGCCAATCCCACACTTGATTTCGATTCTATTGCCAAGGCATTCCGCTCGCGTCTTAGGGATTATGACTCCATGCAGGACGGCTCGCTCGTCGGTGCGGCTGCCGAACGCGCCGACACGGTTAAGGCCGACTCCGTGACACCCAAGACTCAATCCGAACTTCCTATGGAGCTGCGCCCCGCAGAATGATTTCGCGGATAGTCATAGAGTAAGCAGCAATCTCCACACATATTGCATCTGATTTTTTTTAAGAGTTACTTATCACACCTATGCAGGAATTTATTAATAAATACCGTTCACTCCTCACATTTTTCGGCGGTCTGGTGATCATCGCCATCATTGCATTCGCATTTTTCTATCCCGATGCATCGGAGGGCAATCAGCTCCGTCAGCACGACATGCAGCAGGGCGTAGCCATCGGTCAGGAAGCCAAAGCCTATGCCGAGCAGACAGGTGAAGTGTCACGCTGGACCAACTCCCTCTTTTCGGGTATGCCAACCTTCCAGATTTCTCCATCTTATCCGTCGAGCGGCCTTTACAAGTGGATCGATACGGTGATGTCGCTCGGACTCCCGTCGCCTTCCTCACTGATAGCCATGATGATGACCGGATTTTTCATTCTGCTTCTTGCCATGAGGATGAGATGGTACGTCGCGCTGATCGGCGCGATTGCCTACGGATTTTCATCCTACTTCGTCATAATCATCGGTGCAGGTCACATCTGGAAATTCGTTACCCTTGCCTACATTCCTCCGACCATAGCCGGTATAGTTCTCTGCTATCGCGGACGTTATCTCGCGGGTGGCGCGTTGGCTGCCCTCTTTGCCATGATGCAGATTGCCTCCAATCATGTGCAGATGACTTACTATTTCCTTTTTGTCATTCTCGGTGTGATGATCGCCTGTTTGATCGATGCTATCCGTGGCGGTAAGCTCCGCCAGTGGGGCATAGCTACCGGTGTACTTGTGATCGCGGGAGGTCTGGCCGTGGCCGCCAACTCTCCGAGCCTCTATCTTACCTACGAATACGCCAAGGAGACCATGCGCGGTCGCCACAGCGAGCTTACCCAGTCAGGTCAGGGTGCGTCAGCATCTTCTCCAGCCGGTCTTGACAAGGACTATATCACTCAGTATAGCTATCAGCCCTCCGAAACCTTCTCGCTGCTGATCCCTAACATCAAAGGTGGTGCCTCGGCCAAGCCGGAGAAAGGCCGTATGGTGGCTATGAACCTCACTGATCTCCCCGACGCACAGAAGATGGTCAACGAAGGCAATCTTGATGCCATGCAGCAGCAATATCTCGGTTACATGAGCCAGTATTTCGGCGATCCCGAAGGTACTAATGGCCCTGTTTATGTCGGCGCGCTCATATTTGCTTTCTTCCTCCTCGGCTGCATCATTGTTCGCGGACCGATGAAATGGGCACTGGTAATTCTGACGGTGTTCTCGATAGTCCTCGCGTGGGGTCGTCACGCCATGCTGTTCACGGACTTCATGCTCTCGGTTGTCCCTATGTACTCCAAATTCCGCACGGTCGAAAGCATTCTGGTCATAGCCGAATTTACCATGCCGCTCCTTGCCGTCATGGCTCTGCAGCAGCTTCTGACCTCCGGCGATGCGTGGGAGCGTTACCGCAAGCCTGTCTGCTATAGTTTCGGTATCACACTCCTCATCTGTGCATTGGGTTTCTGCGTGCCGGAATTTTTCGGTAGCGCGATTTCCGACAGTGACCGCGACATCGACAATTACATCACGAGCGCACTCATGCAGCAGGGCTACGATGCGGCCACCGCACGCCAGTTCAGCCTTCAGAATCCTTCGATCTATTCTGCGGTGGAGAGTCTGCGTCTCGGTCTCGTAAGCTCCGACGCTCTCCGCAGTTTCATCCTCGTGGCTCTTGGAGGTGTTATCCTTGTGGCCTTCCTCCGCCGCAAGATCTCCACTGGAGTGACGGCTACCGTACTTGCCGTGCTCGTCCTCGGTGACCTGTATATGATCAACAAGCGTTATGTCAACCATGACAGTTTCGTGGCCAAGCAGCTCACCGTCGGCGCACCTATCGCCAAGACACCGGTCGATGAAGCTATTCTTCAGGACACCGACATGAACTATCGAGTCATGGACATCCCGCGTTTCGGCAGTGCCGATCCGTCGTATTACCATAAGATGATAGGCGGCTATCATGCGGCCAAGCTTACCCGCTATCAGGACCTGATTGACTGTCACCTCTCGCATTTCCAGCGCGGTGTGGAGACGGATGCGGACTGGAATGTGCTCAATATGCTCAATGCACGCTACGTGGTGAGCCTCGACGGGCAGGTGCTTCGAAACCCCGAAGCCTACGGCAACGCATGGTTTGTCGAGCACATAGATTATGTCGCCACTCCCGACGAGGAAATGGACATGCTTTCCAAGATCAACCCCCGCACAGTAGCCGTGGCCGACAAGAAATTTGAGCCGAAACTCGGTCAGGCATTCGCCCCGTCGCCTGCCGATACGATTGTAGAGACATCCTACGCACCAAATCGCCTGACCTACCGCAGCCATAGCCTCAAAGGTGGAGTGGCGGTCTTTTCGGAGATCTATTTCCCGTGGGGATGGACAGCCACGATCGATGGAAAGGAAGTGCCTCTCGGACGTGTTGATTACGTGCTGCGTGCCCTCCGCGTTCCTGCCGGTGACCATGAGATCGTGATGACCTTTGATCCGCCGTCGCTCCACGCCACCGACACTCTTGCTACGGTTGCGGTCATCCTGATCTACATTGCCCTTGCGGTAGCCTTGGGGTTTGCGGCCCGTCGTTATTTCGGACACGCCAAAGATGGTGAAGGTAAGTAGGTTTTACCGTTCCGTTCCGGGCTTCCGGCGCATTAAGCGTGCTTGGCGTAGCCGGGGGTTCGGCATTCATTCGCCTTTCGCCTTCCGGTTCATCACCTGTGTGCTCCGTCAGCGGTCACCTTATTACGGTTATGACCGTTTGCGGTCACTTGCGGACGGCCGGAGTGAGTTCCGCCGCGCCGCGCTGATCTTCCGCCTCGTATGCGAGTTCGTTCCGGATACGGTGGTCGTGGAGGCTGATCTGCCTGCAGTGATTTCCGCTTCTGTCAGGCTTGCCGACTCACGCATAAGGCTTATCGAGTCAGGCGGCATGGATGTTCTGCCTGACGGAAGCACTACGGTTATGCTGATCTGTAGGAAGATTACGCCGGATGATGCGGATGCCTCTCAGGATAGCTCAACCGGCCACGGTCTTATCGACAGCATTTTCTCGCAGGGTGGGGTAGTGGTGATCCTTGATACCGACCGCAGGTCATATCTCTCGCTCGCTCGCCGGATGAAATTCGGCATGAGTTTCACCAACCGTCGTACGGCTATATTTTTCAGCCGTGCCGACCTACCTCGTCAGGATTTTGAAGTCAATTTCTGAAAAAAACAGATATATAGCCTCATTTACAGAAAAATGTTGAACCGATGCGCAGCATAACCGACATAGAGCGTCTGTTGAAGGAATATGACCTTTATCTCCGCATGGAGAAGGGGATGGCCGACAATACGCGTGAGGCTTACAATGCCGACGTAGTAAAGCTGCTCGACTATCTTGCCCAGTCAGGAGTGGCTCTGCGCGATGTCACGGTGGATACCCTGCGTTATTTCATAGGCGAGCTTCATGATCTCGGCATAGCCGATAGGTCACAGGCGCGGATCGTCTCCGGTATGCGCTCGTTTTTCCGCTTTCTGAGTCTTGAGGACTATGTGAACCCCGACCCGACGGCCTTGCTTGAATCGCCCAAGATCGGTCTGCATCTGCCGGAAGTGCTCACGGTCGAGGAGATCAACGACATGATCGCCGCCATAGACCCTCTTAAAGCTGAGGCCCAGCGTGACCGTGCGATAATGGAGACACTTTACGGTTGCGGACTCCGTGTCAGTGAACTCGTCGGTCTTGAAATCTCGAAAATCTTTGCCGAGGAGGGTTATCTCGTCGTTCGGGGAAAAGGTAATAAGGAGAGACTCGTCCCGATGTCGGAAGTCTCGCTTCAGGAGATAGCCTCCTATCTCCGTGACCGCGATATGCTCGACATCAAGCCCGATTGCCGCGACATCCTCTTTCTCAACCGCCGTGGCGGTAAGCTCACCCGCATGAGGATATTCCAGATAGTGAAATCGCTCGCCGAAGCGGCCGGAATCCGTAAGAATATCTCGCCTCACACCCTGCGTCACTCCTTCGCTACCCACTTGCTCGAAGGTGGAGCTAACCTGCGCGCCATTCAGCAGATGTTGGGTCATGAGAGCATTGCGACAACGCAGATCTACATTCATCTCGACCGTTCGACCCTCCGTTCGGACATCCTCATGTTTCATCCTCGCAACAGTCATCGGCGTTGACCCGTTTTTCCGCATTGAATTTTCCCGAAGCATCCCTGTCCTTTCATAAAGCCGCCCGGCTTCAGAGACGGGAAAATGTGTGAGGCTGAAAAGCCAATCCTGTAAGTCAATTTTTGTTAAATGCTCCCCCCTTCGGTTGGGGGAATGGATTATTGTAACTATCTTTGTATCGGTCAACTGTAAGGGCTGACCATATATTTTATTAGACATTTGATAATCAATCATATCCGTTAGGGTCTCGTAGCTCCAAGCATCGGGATTTCTTCTTTTTTAACTGTTCCCCGGAGAAATTCTTCTCTCTCATCCTCCTGTGGCTGTCACCCTTGAGTGACGGCACATAGACTACGCTTAATTAATCACTCAAACAAATAAAACCCCAAAAGTTTATACTGCCATGGCTATAACTTACATGACCAAGGAAGGTTACAAGAAAAAAATGGAAGAAATCGCGTTTCTCGAATCAGTGGAACGCCCCCGCATATCAGCAGCTATCGCTGAAGCCCGTGATAAGGGTGACCTCTCAGAGAATTCGGAATATGATGCCGCCAAGGAGGCACAGGGTATGCTCGAAATGAAGATCGCCCAGCTCAAGGATCTCGTGGCCAACGCCCGCATCATCGATGAGAGCAAGCTCAACAACGAGGAAGTCCAGATCCTCAACCGTGTCAAGATCAAGAACGTGGCAAACGGTATGGTGATGGAATACACTATCGTGGCCGACTCCGAGGCTGACCTCAAGGCAA
Organism: Duncaniella sp.; assembly: GCF_029056165.1. Taxonomy (NCBI): domain Bacteria; kingdom Pseudomonadati; phylum Bacteroidota; class Bacteroidia; order Bacteroidales; family Muribaculaceae; genus Duncaniella; species Duncaniella sp. The sequence goes on from NZ_JAIDBW010000030.1 coordinate 42,940, forward strand.
AGAAGATCGGTTCGAGCACTCCCATCGCACAGGGTCTTCTCGGCCACAAGCTCGGCGAGATGGTTGAGATCAAAGTTCCCGCCGGACTCATGAAGTTTGAAATCGTTGAAATCAACTATTGATCTGACGGATATGGCAACCATCTTCAGCAAGATCGCAGCCGGCGAGATCCCCTCGTACCGCATCGCCTCCGATGACCGTCACTACGCTTTTCTCGACATCAACCCCGTGGCTCCCGGCCATGTGCTCGTGATTCCGAGAAAAGAGGACGACTACATTTTCAATCTCTCCGATGAGGATTACACCGCGCTCACTCTCTTTGCCAAGCGTGTGGCCGAGGCCATCCGTCAGGCTGTCCCCTGCAAGCGTGTAGGTGTGGCGGTGATCGGTCTTGAAGTACCTCATACCCACATCCATCTTATCCCCATCAACACGGAAGCTGATATGGATTTCAGTCACAAGTGTCAGCTTCCCGCTGAGGAGATGGACGCGATAGCCAAGAGCATCGCAGCTAAATACGACGAATTATATCCGGCAGACTGATGGGAAGGAGCAAAGCGGCATGTTGGATCGAGGCTATGAGACTGCGGACTCTTCCGGTCTCTCTGGCAGGAGTCATCTACTCCGTCGGGCTTGGACTTGCCACTTGGCATTTCAGCCTCGTCCCGGCCATACTTTGCCTCGTCTTTGCCCTGCTTGCCCAGATAGCATCCAATTTTGCCAACGAGTACTACGATTTCAAGCGTGGGTTTGACCGCGTCGGGCGTGAAGGCCCGCGCCGCGGTGTCACCGAAGGCGACATCACACCCGCAGCCATGAAACGTGCCACATTCGCAACCCTCGGCGTGGCCTGCGCTGTGGGTTGTCTGCTTGTGGCTCTCTACGGTGAGTGGTGGATGTATGTGGCCGGTGTCATGATAGCCCTCGGTGTCATGGCCTACAGCACCGGGCCTTATCCGCTGTCGCATCACGGTCTCGGCGAGATAGCCGTGATCTGCTTTTTCGGCATAGTCCCCGTCTGCCTTACCTACATGCTGATGGGAGGTCTCTGGGGATGGTGGCTCTTCGCGGCCGCCGCAGGCATCGGACTGATGGGCGCGAATGTGCTCATAGTCAATAATTACCGCGACGTCGAGGATGACCGCAGTGTCGGCAAACACACGCTTGCCGTGATCCTTGGGCGGCGTGCCATGCGGGCTGTCTATTTTGCCAACGGAATCCTCGCCCTGATCCTCACCCTTCCGGGGTGGCTCGCCTCCAGCCAGCTGTGGTGGCTTGTCCCGGCGATATACCTTGTGGGACATACGGCTCTGTGGCTTCGCCTCGGTCAGCTTGACGGTGCGAGGCTCAACCCTCTGCTCGGAATGACTGCCGTGCTGATGCTTGTCTATGCTGTCGGTTTTCTGCTGACCGTTGTCCTCTCGTGAACAGGATTGGAACGGCGATACATGCTCATCTCCCCATCTGTCATAACCATACCCTATATCCCTCCGAAACTAAACCTACATCACATACATCTGCAGGATTATGAAGAACTTCTACGCATGGTGTAAACGCTATCTCTCTTTCACGCTGCTCGCCGCTCTGATAGTGGCGGTGCTCGTGCTTTTTGTCAACGAAAACTCACTTTTCCGCACAGTCGGGCAGGAGCGTCGCATCGCGGAACTTGAGGATGCGATAAGCGAGGCTACGGACACGCTCGAATATTACCGCGAGCTCAACCACTCGCTTGATACTGACAAGGAGACAATGGAGAGGATAGTCCGTGAGCAGTACCACATGCAGCATTCCGATGAGGATGTCTATATCTACGAATAAAAATATCCGGTGCAGACCGGTCTCCGGAGATTGATTCTGGATGCTACAGGAATCACACTGTCCGTCAGGACCGATCCCCGATCCCAACAGACCTATATGAGTAAGAAAAACAAACAGAAATCAGTCGCCGCCGTCGCCCCCTCGTCACAGGGACGCCGCGAGACAGTGTCAATGCTTATGGCTACCGTCGGACTTCTTGCCGTCATGATCTCGGCAGTGCTTCCGTTGCTGAAAGTCGGACAGGGCTGGATGCGGTGGCTCTATGCCGCAGGTGCTGTCATCCTGCTTGCAGGGCGCATAATCGCGCCGCGTGTCAAGGACGCACCCGTCCGTCTGCGCCGTCTGCTCCACATCGAAGTCTGGACCGCCATCATCTTTCTCGTAGGCGCAGTGTTCCTCTTCCTTGACTCCGTCGGCCCGAAAGACTGGATCGCGTTCACGCTCGCCGGTGGCATCCTGACCCTCTACACATCCGTAATGATCCCCCGCCAGAAGCTTAAATAGTCAGACTTACAGCGGTAAAATCAAAAAACATCTTAATTTGAGGGGAAATTGACACATTTTGAGTAATTTTGCTCCCAAATCATCACGAATGGCCAATTACCTGACTATAGACCAAGGTAATTCCGAAGCTAAGATCTCGCTTTGGAATGATATGCAGCTCGTTGACACTGTCATCGAAGAGCGGCTCACACCCGCTTCCGTGGAGAGTTTTGTCAATGGCCGTCCCCTTTCAGGCGCGATCTACTGCTCGGTGGTCCAGAACAACGGACCTGTCATCAACAAGCTCAGCCATCTCGCGCGCTGCGTCTATCGCCTCAATTCCTCCACTCCTCTTCCGATCAGGATAGACTACGGCACACCCCGCACTCTCGGCTGTGACCGCATCGCTGCCGCCGTCGGTGCATGGAGTGATTTCAAAGGACGCAACATCCTTGTGGTCGATGCCGGCACTGCCGTCACTTATGATCTCGTGGATGCGTCGGGTGTCTATCGCGGAGGCAACATAGCTCCCGGTATAAGTATGCAGCTGAAGGCACTTAATCATTTCACTGCGCGTCTGCCTCTGCTCCCGTTTCCCGAACACATGTCAACTCTCCATGACACCCTCCTCGGCCATGACACGGAATCGGCCATGACCTTGGGGGCCATCTACAGTGTCGTGGCTTCAATAGGATATTATCGCAGCCGTCTTCCCGAAGACACCGTAGTGGTGCTTGGCGGAGGCTGTGGCCGTCATCTCGCCCCCCTCTGTGATTTTGAGGTTCATGTCGATGAACATCTTGCAAGCAAGGGGTTAAACAGAATTTTGCTATACAATGAAAATTAAGTCAATCCTCATCCTCGCTCTTATTGCCGCCGCTACGGCTACCGGTCTGTCGGCGCAAAACACATCCAGCCCTTACTCGAAGTTCGGCTACGGACTTCTCCGTGACAATGCCACATCCGCTCAGCGTCAGATGGGTGGTGTTGGCTATGCCATGCGTTCCGGCTCTCAGGTCAATGTCATGAACCCCGCGGCCTATGCGGCTACTGATTCGCTGACATTCCTTTTCGACATGGGCACTGACCTGTCGATGTTCTGGCGTCAGGACGGGAGTGCAAAGTCCCATGACTGGGGCGGTGGTCTCGATTATCTGACCATTCAGTTCCCCGTAAGCAAGATTATCGGTGTCAGTGCCGGTCTGGTTCCCTATTCATCCGTGGGCTATTCGTTCGGATCGGAGATCAGCAACGGTGTGACCACCCATCAGGGTACAGGCGGACTCAATCAGCTCTACATCGGTGCCGGCATCATGCCCCTCCGCAATCTTTCGGTCGGTTTCAATGTGAGCTACCTGTTCGGCAACGTCTATAATGATGTCTATTCAAGTCAGTCAGGGACGGCTACCCAGTCACTTTTCGAGCAGGTGATGGAGGTCAAGGACTACCATCTGCAGTTCGGTCTGCAATACACTCTCCCCATCTCGCGCAAAAATTCAGTGACCTTCGGTCTGACCTACACACCCTCGAAGTCACTCCTCGGAAAGACTTACGTGCTTAAATATTACGACACGTCGGCCGCTCCCGATACCATCGCTCCCGGCATGGTCAATCTTCGCGGCAATTACTCGCTACCCGACACTTGGGGCGCGGGTATCTCATACGACTGGAACGGACGCCTTCTGGCAGAGGTAGATGTCACCTATCAGAATTGGTCAAAAGCAAAGTTCCGTCAGGTGGATGACTTCTCGGATACGAAGTTTGACAACCGTTGGCGCATCGGTGCGGGTCTCAGCTACACTCCCGATCATCGTGCAGGTTACCTGAAACGCATCGCCTACCGTCTCGGCGGTTTCTACAACCGTGACTACATGATGGTGCAGGGCAACCATGTGAGGGACTACGGCATCAGCTGCGGTGTCGGTCTGCCGGCCTATCAGAAGACCCTCATAAACCTCGGTTTTGAATATTCACAGCGTCAGGCCACACCTGATCCTCTCCTGAAAGAGAAGTATTTCCACATCACTCTCGGCATCAACTTCAATCAGGTCTGGTTCTATCACAATAAGCTCCGTTGATCCTTTCTGAACCTGATTGTCACGTAGATCTATGAGGATGAGATCCCACAGTCCGTCATCAGTCCGGACCATGCGTCTGCTACCGGTCATAGGCATATTGATGCTTATGGCTGCCGCTGTCGGCGTGACCGGCTGTAAGGAGAGCAACCCGGTGGGAATGGGGGATGTCAATCCCGAACAGACCCCGACTATGCTCACGCGTGATGTCGAGACCCTTATCTCCGATTCCGGTGTGATCCGATTCCGGATAGTGACTCCCATCTGGTATGTCTATGACGAGGTCGATGAACCTTACTGGCGTTTCCCGGAGGGGTTGAATCTCGAACGTTTCGACAATTTTTTCCGTCAGGAAGCCACGGTAGTCGCTGATTCTGCCGTCTATCTCAAGAACAAGCAGATCTGGCGTCTGGACGGTAATGTCAACATCACCAATGTGATGAACGAGAAGTTTCTGACCAATCAGCTTTTCTGGGATCAGCGGCTCCACAAGATCTATTCCGATTCATTCATCCATATCGAGCGTCAGGACCGTGTGCTTGAAGGCTACGGCTTCGACTCGGACGAGAAAATGACCCGCTACAATGTCCGTAAGGTCTCCGGCATATTCCCTGCCAACGCTTTCCGGGGCAACGGCAAGGCGAAGGGTGGCGATGGTGATAATCCGGACGATCCTGACGAGGAGGAAGTCATTGAGGAGGAGACCGCCTCGGTCAATGACAATCAGTAATGTACAATATAAAATCCAACACCGCAAGTTAAGCATCCCATGACACTTACCGCGTGGCTAATCCTGTCCATCGTATCGCTTTGCTTCTCGGCTCTCTTTTCAGGGGTCGAGATCGCGTATATCTCGGCTGACCGTGTGCGTGTCGGTCTCGACACGAGCCGTGGAGGCCTCATCAACCGTATCATCGGTCGTTATTACTCGCATCCGGATTTCTTCATATCCACTATCCTTGTCGGTAACAATATAGTGCTTGTCATCTACGGTATGGGAGCGGCTGCGTTGCTCGAACCGTGGATCGAGTCACACATATCCACCAATCAGGCTGTAATCCTTATCCTGCAGACCATCATCTCGACACTGGTCATTCTATTTACGGGTGAGTTCCTGCCTAAATCAGTGTTCCGCATCAATCCCAACACATCGCTCAGGATCTCGGCACTCCCGGTCTATTTCTTCTATATCGTCCTCTCGCCGATCGCATGGTTCACTTCTTGGCTTTCCAAGATCCTTATGAAACTCGCAGGGATCAAGGCTGAGGATACGCGTCTCGGTGTGCTTTCGATCACCGAACTCAACGATTATCTTGAGACCAAGATCGACGATCTGGAGAATCCGCAGGAAGTTGAGGTGGAGAATGAAGTCAAGATCTTCCACAACGCGCTTGACTTTTCCAAGACTCAGCTCCGCGACTGTATGGCCCCGCGCAACGAACTTGTGGCTGTCGATATCGATACCACAACCCGTGCCGAGCTCTCTGATCTCTTCACGTCGTCTGGCCGAAGCAAGATTCTTGTCTATAAGGAGGATATTGACAACGTGGTTGGCTACGTCCATGTCTCCGAGCTTTTCGATCCCCAGTGTGACTGGAAGGAGCACATCAAGGAAGTGCTCTACGCTCCCGAAACTCTTCTTGCCAACACCATGATGCGCCGTCTGCTCAGCGAGAAGCGTTCGATGGCCGTGGTGGTGGATGAATTTGGCGGTACAGCCGGATTGGTGACTCTTGAGGATCTCGTCGAGGAGATATTCGGTGATATTCAGGATGAGCATGACAAGAACGGGCTTATCGCATCGGAGATCTCCCCCGGAGTGTTCGAGTTTTCAGGCCGTATCGAGGTCCGTATGCTCCGTGATGAGTTCCGTCTTGACATTCCGGAGTCTGACGAATACCAGACACTTGCAGGCTATATAATCCATGAGACCGGCTCACTTCCCTCGCAGGATGACAGGATCGAGATCGACGGAATTATTTTCACCATCAAAGCCCGCAGTGCTACCCGTCTCGACCTGATACGTGTCGAAACTGAGCCTCCCGTGGCCGAACAGCAGTGATTTCCGGCGCGATGTGAGCGTCGGTATCTGACTGTGACGTGTTTCCCTTCGGCTTTGTTTCTTCAACTGATCCCTTCTCCTTTCCCGCTTCTTTGCGCACACGGCGTTCGGCTGCTCTGAGTCGTGCTGATGCAGAGCGTGCTATCGCCTCGTCGATTTCGTAGCGCAGAGTGAAGAATATCGCCAGAAATTCCTCGTCGCAATAACGGCGCACGGGCATTTCTTTGGTGGCCAAATAGCGGTCTATACATTTCATCAGCTCATCCGTGTAGCCCCTCACATAGCCCAGAGCCTGAATAATACGGCTTACTTTTTCTTTCAACTTTACGTAATAACGCTTGGACACCGGTTTGTCCCACGCTTCATTAACCTTTCCGGTCCGGCCATTTCCGCTTCGTGAGCCATTCTTTTCTATATTCTTCCCCTCACCGGAAGGATCGTTACTGCGAAATTTCTTACAAGATCCCCTATTATCGGTTTTTGTTTTCATAAATCTTTTTTCCACAAAGTTACACCCCTCCATTCCCCGAAAAGATGCGATAATGAAAACCACTCCTAAAAATAAGGGAGAAAACTCTTTAGAACAATCAAATACAAAAGCTACTTTTATCGTATAAAAGTATTACTTTTGTATATGATAAAAACAAAACCCGATAGCTTGATATACAGGGGCTACCGGGGATCAACACTGCAAAGATAATGTTGTTTTTATGATAAAACAAATTTTGGAGCAGATTATCTACGTGACATTGATCACGTAGAATATATGTGTGATAGACTTGATTTATTGTGCAACCGTACTCATTAACAGATTTCCGATAATGACCCCCGATACTCTGACGCTTGAACAGTTTACGTCGCGGCTTTCGTCGCTGATCTCATCCGAACCGTCGCTACGAAACGTGTGGGTGACGGCCGAGACCTCCGATGTGCGACGCAACATGCACTGTTATCTCGAACTGATTCAGAAAGACCCCGTTACGGGCGATCCGGTAGCACGTGCACGTGCTACGATCTGGCGATCGGCCTTCGCGCGGATTGAAAGCGACTTCATGGCTGCTACCGGAAGTCGTCTGGCAAGCGGCATGAAAGTGCGTGTGCTCGTCTCGGCCAACTACCATCCCGCCTACGGCCTGTCGCTTAACATTACGGACATTGATCCCGTCTATACGATGGGTGATCTCCTGCGCCTCCGCATGGAGATCCTCTCGCGCTTGAAAGACGAAGGGGTAGTGGATCTGAACCGTTCGCTCGAATGGCCCGATGTCCCTCTCCGCATAGCCGTGATCTCCGCTCCCGGAGCGGCGGGCTACGGTGACTTCATCCATCAGCTCTACACCAATCCGCGTGCACTGCGTTTCTCGACGCGTCTTTTCCCCGCGACTATGCAGGGACAGCAGGCTCCCCCATCGATCATAAGCGCGCTCGAAGCTATTGCTGCCGAGGAGGACGAATGGGACGGCGTGGTGATCATACGCGGTGGTGGTGCCACGAGTGATCTCGCCGCTTTCGAGAATTATGATCTGGCCTCCAACATAGCTCAGTTTCCCCTCCCGGTGATAATAGGTATAGGTCATGAACGCGACGTGACTGTGTTGGACTATGTAGCCAATATGCGTGTCAAGACTCCGACTGCCGCCGCCGAATGGCTCATCGGGCGTGGCACAGTGGCTCTGGAGCGGCTCGACATGCTGGCTTCGGACATCCATGCCACTGCATCGGCCATGATAGCAGAATCGCGCGAGCAGCTTGCCTATATGTCGGCCCGTCTGCCTTATCTTCCGCAGGCTGCTGTGGATTCTGCCCGTAAGAGGCTTGACCGTGCCATGCTTGCGCTCTCCGAGACGGCGCGCGGACGGCTGCGTCCCGAACTTTCACGTCTCGACATGGCCGCCGAAAGGCTCTCATCGGTCACCTCGGCCATCATCGAACGCCGTCGTCACCGTCTTGATTCGATAGGTGAGCTGATCGAAGTGCTCTCCCCGGTGGCGACATTGCGCCGTGGCTATTCGATAACCCGTGTGGATGGCCGTGCCGTCACGTCTGTGAGTGAGCTAAAGCCGGGAATGACCATCGAGACTACTCTCGCTGATGGAACGGTGAGCTCTAACATTCTTTAAGAATCGGGATCTCAACCTAAGTAGCCACGTTTTTGTTGTATGGGTATAGAAAACATTTAGAAACCCTTTAAAAGAAATATTACTATGAGCTCCATACAACAGAATATCGCAGATCGTGCAGGAGAGCTTTCCGCACAGGCTGCAAAAGTAAGCGCACAGGCTGCTGAGGTGGCCGCTAAAGCACAATTCAAAGCTGACAAGGAGGAAATCGAGGCTACAGCCGCCGATGCGAAGGCTCAGGCTGCCTCCAGTATGGCAGCGGCAAAGGAAACACTTGCCGATAAGCTTGCCGACGCTAAGGATACATTGTCCGATAAACTCTCTGACGCAAAGGACGCTATGTCTGACAAGGTTGATGATCTTAAAGAAAAGGCATCTCCGCTGCTCGATAAGATCAAATCAGGTGCTGCCAGCGCGCTCAATTCGATTGCTGACACGGCCTCAAATCTTGCCGATAAGCTCGACTAAGCAATTATTCAATATGATTAGATTCTCTCTAATATCATAAATTTCACACACTAATCTTCCTCCGCCGACTCCCTGCACTCCACCACCCGCAGGAAGCCGGCGGAATCTTTGTGTGGTCATTGCAAAATAGATAATTAGACCCAAGCCTCTCAATGAAAGCGCATCAACCTCCCATCAGCCCAGCCGCGCGTCCATATAATGTCAATTCTCCTGACCGTATTCTTCGAGATAGGTTTCGCAGGCCAGTTTGAGTTCGTCATACCATTCCTTGCCGAAACGGGCGGTCAGCGGGCCTTCGAGGAACTGATACAGACGTATTCCGAGCTTGCGTCCAAGCTGTTCAGCCGATTTACATATCTTCCAACGGTGATAATTGACGGCGGTGAAGGTCGGATATTCAGTCAACCTGACAGGATAGAGTGCGCATGACGATGGTTTACGGAAACTACCTGTCTTACCTTCGTTGTAGGCACACTCGATGGCACACTGGCAGATCCCGCCGGGGGCATAGCAGGTGTAGATGCAGTTGCGTCCATCGACTATCTGTGTCACCAAGTCACCGTCCGGGTCGAGATAGCTCGTCCCGGCTTCAGCCATCCGTTCCTTTGCCGAGGGGAGGAGTTTGTCCTCGAAACGCGGGATCAGACGGTCTATCTCGTCGCGCTCCTCTTCGGTGAGCGGTGCGCCCGCATCGCCTTCGATGCAGCATTCGCCTTTGCATTTTTCAATGTCGCAGCAGAAAAAGACCTCCGCGAGGTCAAGCGACACGAGTGTATCCTGTATCTGTAACATGATTTCTTCTTCGGTTTCTTCCATTTTTGTTAGAGTATGTTATGAGGTCGGGTCTTGACTGCGATGGCGGTCAATAGGCCGTGCTCACCGTCCCTGCGCCTATGAGGCGGTCGAAGCGCGATCCGCGCGGACGGTGATAGACGCGGATGGTGTATTCGTTGGTGGTCTGTGAGAAGTCGCCCTCCACAGGGGCTGTCAGCCCTTTCTCCGATCCGTGGGGGACGGTGAGATACTGATAGTTGTACGCACCCTGTTTCAACATCAGCGATTGCTCGTAGCAACCTGTCGCATGGTTATAGACCATGCGGGAGAGGGGTGAGAAACTGCGTCCCGTGAAGTCGCCGTCGAGAAAGATGTCAGCATCGGGTAGTTCGGGCATTTCGAGAGCGAAATGAGTCATGACATAGTCCGCTTCGGTATCGGGACGCGATGAGGATGACTGCCGGATGAAGAAACGGCCATGCTGGGTACTGTCGTAGGTATAGAGCCGTCCCGCGCGCGGAGTGTCCGTGAAGAGGCGCATATTGTAGATGGGGGAGTCAAACGTTATCGCATCCACCCCTATGCCGGGATATGTCGTAGAGACTGTCTCAAAACGTCGGTACTCGTTTCCTGCAGGGAATATGAGCTGGCGCAGATGCTCATAGATCACATTTGATCCAAGGACGCGCTGTGGAGTGGTCATCAGCACTTCGTTGTCGTGACGGCCGTCCTGACTGACTATGATTTTCAGATCATTGAATGGATCATCCACACCTGTGGCATGCTGGAGATCCACCGTCAGGCTCACTTGCTGATGATTGCGGTTGGCATCGATGTCGGTAAGCGGACTGACGCCGGCATGGACTCCGGCCGTGTAGGCGCAGACTCCGAATCGTGCCTGAAGCAGCGTCCGGTCAGGGTCGGCCTCGTCATAGACGCGGAGCACATAGTTGCCGGGCTCAGTAATGGTGATCTCGCGGTTGGGAATGGTGATGGTGTAGTGGACATACTGGACGAGGGTGGCACGCGAATGCTCATATTCCTCGACGATCCCTTCGTTGAAACCATCGAGAAATTCCGATGCGACAAGTCCTTCCGGTTGCCAGAGTGCATCGCAATGGATCAGTTCGTAGCGCATGAATCGGCGGTCGTCGGCAATTTCGTCGAAACTCACTGTCAGGTGGCTTGCCGGATCGCCGAGGGCTATGATCGGTTGTGCGAACTCATCACCTTCGGCAATCACTTGGAGCGTGCGGAACGATGGCTCGAATATGCCCTGCGACGTATCGAGGCTCTCCGCCAATGCAGTCATACATAAGGCTATACAGGCCGAAGTGACACCGACGCGCTTGATCCGGCTCTTAAAATCCATCGGCTTCAAGCTGTCGGTGAAGCATCTCCACGCCGTCGGTGATGAGGTCGATGCACGGACGGCGGCCGGGCTGCTTGAGCTCACGGCAGATGTATGAACCGTTAGCCTTGCGGAAGTCGTCCATAGGCTGTCGCACCTTGGAGTAGAGAGCCGGACGGTCAAGGCCGTCATAGACGAGACCGCAGACCATAGTCGCTCCGGAGATTGCTCCACACACCTCACCCTGTCCGCCGAATCCGCTTCCGAATCCGGAGGCCAGACGTTCGAGGAGGATAGGATCTGCGTCGATCACATCGTCAAAGGCCAGTGCGACGCACTGGCTGCAATTCTTGCCCTGCTTGCGGAGTTCGCGGGCCAGTTCCTTGCGCTGTTCGAGAGTGTATTTCATTATTTTTGTTGCTGACTGTGTTGATTGGTTATGAATGGTAAGATTGGATTGATTATTGTGCTGTCCCGCACCAGTCGATCGGTGCTATTCCTTTGGACTGGAGATAGACGTTTGTCCGCGAGAACGGACGACTTCCGAAAAAGCCTCTCGATGCACTCAATGGCGAGGGGTGGGGCGAGGTGATGACGTGGTGACGCGAACGGTCTATGAAGTCACCCTTGCGCTGCGCGTATGCCCCCCAGAGGATAAATACGAGGTTTTCTCTCTCCTCGGCCAGACGGCGGATGGCCGCGTCGGTAAACGTCTCCCAGCCTTGGTTCTGATGCGAGGCTGGAGCACCTGCATCGACCGTCAGAGTGGCATTGAGCAGGAGCACTCCCTGACGCGCCCACGCGCTGAGGTCGCCGGTCGGGGGTGGGGGACAGCCGAGGTCGTCCTCAAGCTCCTTGTAGATGTTGCGGAGCGAGCGCGGAAGCTCCACTCCGGGATTGACCGAGAAACTCAGACCGTTGGCCTGTCCGAATCCCGGATAAGGGTCCTGACCGAGGATCACGACCTTTACGTTGTCGAAAGGACAGGAGTCAAAGGCCGCGAATATCTTTCCGGCCGGCGGAAAGACCTGACGCGTGGCATAGCGGGTGCGGACAAAGTCGGTGAGTTGTCTGAAATAGTCCTTGTCCCATTCGGCAGCGAGGGCTGTTTTCCATGAAGGATCAATCCTTACATCCATTTGTCTGTGATCGTTTGGGTGCTTGCGGGGCTGAAGTTTGTGGAAAAATCCGGAGTGGCTATTGGCTGTCTCTTATATGGTTGAGAGAATGTAGCCCTGTGCCGTTCGGATGCTTCCCCCGCATCTGGCGGTTAAAAATTAAATTTACTTCTTTGCAAAAATACAAAAAAATCACTAATTTTGCATTCCAGTGAAGCGAAACTCAACGTTTCACCCGTCATGTTCCCGTAGTTCAATGGATAGAATATCGGATTCCGGTTCCGACGATTAGGGTTCGACTCCCTACGGGAATACCATCATCAGTAGATCAGAGGTGCATTCTGTGGGATGCACCTCTGATTTTTGGTTAGTAGCAATACGAAATTTTTTTGGGACGTTCTCCGTGAGGAATGAGCTTCAACGGATAGATTCGAGGTTGTAGTGTTCGGTTCTTGACCACAAGGAATCAGTTGCAACCAATGGATTTAGGATTATTGTTTTAGGTAGTTCCCCGTGAGGAATCAGCTTTAATAAATGGATTTATGGTTATTAGCCGTCCGCAATGTTTTGGATTTATTAAAAAAAGCATTACCTTTGCATCGCAAACGGTCAATACCCCATGCACCAAGGATGCTCGAATGGTGGAATGGTAGACACGAAGGACTTAAAATCCTTTGGTCATTGCGACCGTGCGGGTTCGAGTCCCGCTTCGAGCACCGTCATCCGTCCGTGAAGCCGTCCCCGACCGCCTCACGGACGGATTTTTATTCCTTTGTTTTGCGTTCTTGATCTTATGGGAATGTATTATCTAAACAATCTATGATTACTATCAATCATAAGTCGATAAAATCTATTTTTAATTTCTTCTGTACAATTTCGAGGAGCAATAGTATTCATATTTACGTTATTAACATCTGTGATATCAGTAAAGCCTTGAAAATAGTCAATTCGACATCCGCCACCACAGATGTATTTGATTTCACAATTTTTACAAGGTAGGAAATTATCAATAACAGATAATTTTTGTGCTATCCTAGACAGCTTGGTTATTTCATCAAAAGATGTTTCTCTCACATTGCAAACAGGCTTTAGAGAGCTTATCCTCGAACAAAAATACATGAACCCAGATGAATCAATAGAAAATACTCCATACATGCAGTTGTCCATTATTTCATTCTTATCAAATGCCCGGATGAAAGATTCCAATTCTGATTCCCAGCCATTAATAGCAGACTTGATTTTGCAAATGTATTCATAATATGATTTAGCTTCACTCGCCGAAAGATGCACATTTCTTCCGTCAATGATTTGTTCGGCTATTTTAATTTTAAATAAATTTGATGGATACCGGGAAATTAGATCATTGCAAAAATGGATAAATTGTTCGGACTCATCGTATTTAACACTAGAGTATGGAGGCGTTATTGCTAATTCAGTAGATATCCCAAAGCTAATGAAACTATTAATTGTATGCAGAGATTTTTGGAAATTATTCTTTCCTCTCACGATTGAATTAGAATCTTCCGAGTAGCCGTCAATTGATATTTGAACAGCATTAATATACTTTGAAGCTTCAAGGATTAATTTATCGGTCCACAGAACCCCATTGGTAAGTACTCGAATACGAAGATCTAAGGAATTAGCGTATTTAATAATTTCAATGAAATCATTTCTTGTCAATACTTCTCCTCCAGAAAATGTGACTGAAGCACCTCCACTATTTTTAAAACCTCTTAATATGTTAAATACCTCCGTTGTCGTTAATTCATCATGTGATTTTTCACCTGAGAGCATGTAGCAATGCGGACATCTCAAATTGCAACCATTTGTCAAATAGAAATGCAATTGTTTGGTATCATCTGAAATACAACTTTTAACATCGTGATTCTCTATTCCACGGGCAATAATTTGCGTAACAACACATTGTGCATCTGATATTATTCCATCAAACTGATCTAATGATGTTTGTAGGTTATTATCTCGCAATAATTCCAAGAATCCAACTTGTGCTTCATTGTCAAGTACAATCCATTTTGCGATATTAGGAAATATCGTTAATATTTTCCCAGAGTATCGAATGTATCTGATATCAGTTGGAATATTGAATTTTGTTTGTGGGGATATTGTTTTTTTCATAATATTTATTTGTGTGGCGATACAGTATTCGCCACACAAATCAAAAAGATTAAACTAAGTAAATTTTACCATTCATCATTACCATAGCCACCATGCTTGCAGCAGCGGCCATAGCATGCCTCACTAACGATTTGTTCTTCCTGCTTCTCACAGATCTCGTATTCTATTTCCATAAAATTGAAAAATGCCGCGGTCATCCCCTCGTTGGCGTTTGGTTATTGTACGAAAAAGCGCAGGAATCTGTATCTGTTACCGTCCTACCATTGGAGGCTTCTCGCATTGCCTAATCGTAGTTGGACGGCAACGCAGAAGCCCACGCCAGTATATGCAATAAGTGCATTCGGCTATATCTCTATCGAGATACCATACCGAAAGCAGGGTATTACATAACCACGGGCATCTACCGTTGCACAATCCTTGACTACGATTCGAAACTTTGCGAGAATTTCCAATGGTCAAGAATCAGCGCGGATAAACGCTTTCTATGTATTTATGTGGGACGCTCTCCATGCGTCCTTATACATCCCGCTCCGCTGAACCCCAGACCGGGCATTGGTTCGGTTAGCGAAACCTAACCCTACTGGCGTGGTCTGCGAGACGGTCTGCAAATGCAAAGGTATAAAAATAATTTTAGAGTTAGTAGGATGTTGGATGAATTTTTGAAATGGGATTGCTAATTTTTTGATCATTAATAATTCGCACTATAAATTTGCTTGAAAGTGGGTATCTTGGTCTGAGATATGCTCGTGGGGGGATGTGGATTGATTCTTTGTCCGACGTCTTCGACGCCGACGTTGGTTGGGATGCCATTTGACCCCACGCCTCCCTCGCACCGGCGGACAAAAAATTTTCCCTTCGGTCAATTTTTTTGTCTCGCCTTTGCTCGGTCGTGGTGGGGCTATGAGAGCATCACCGCTTCGCGGTTTAGCGATGAGTAGGCTGATGTGATGCCGATCTGTGATTTTAGATTGATAAAAAATACGGATATATTTGTAGGGACGCGGCGTGCCGCGTATGCCAGATGAAATACGGATAAAATACGAATAAAATGTGGATGAAATACGAATGAAATGCAGATGAAATACGAATAAAATACGAATAAAATACGAATAAAATACGAATAAAATATGAATAAAATGTGGATGAAATACGGAAAATTGTTGGGATATGGATTTTGAATGTTGGATGAATATTTATCGTTGTTTTTCAAGGGCGTATGTATTCAATTTGGCATACGCGGCACGCCGCGTCCCTACAAATATATCGGTTTTCAACCGGTATTTCGGTAACGGATAGATATATTGATATTTCAGTAACGGATAGATATATCGGTATTTCAGTAACGGATAAATATCGGTATTTCGGTAACGGATAAATATACCGGTATTTCGGTAACGGATGGATATACCGGTATTTCGGTAACGGATAGATATACCGGTGTTTCAGTAATGGATGGATATACCGGTATTTCGGTAACGGATAGATATACCGGTATTTCAGTAATGGATAGATATACCGGTATTTCGGTAATGGATAATATATGTGTGTAAATAATGGGGGTAATGTGTGTGATTGTTGGGATTATAAGGATAAAAGCGTAAATTTGCACATAAAATCAGTAATAAATTAATCCATCAATAAACCAACTTGTTAATCAATCCATAATTTCTTGTATTAATTCTTCAATTTCTTGTTAATTAATCCACGATTTGTTGTTTAATCTACAATCTGTTGAGAAATTAAGATTTGTCGGGAATTTTCAAGTTTTTGATAAGTTGGTTCGTTGATAAACTAATCCTTTGACAATGACAGACAAGAGAAAGAGATATTTCCTTGATGAAGAGGACATCCCCCGCCAGTGGTATAATATTCAGGCCGATATGCCTGTGAAACCTCTCCCTCCGCTCAATCCGCAGACCCATGAGCCGATGAAGGCTGAGGATCTTTATCCAATCTTCTCCCGCGAGTGTTGCGATCAGGAGCTGAACATGACTGACCGCTGGATCGATATTCCGGAGGAGGTCAGGGATATGTATAAGTATTACCGTTCGACTCCGCTCGTGCGTGCTTACGGTCTTGAAAAGGCTCTCGGAACGTCGGCTCACATTTATTTCAAGAATGAAAGCGTGTCGCCGATGGGTTCCCATAAGCTCAATTCGGCCATTCCGCAGGCATATTACTGCAAGAAGGAGGGCGTGAAGAATGTGACCACCGAGACCGGTGCAGGTCAGTGGGGCGCGTCGCTGTCATACGCAGCGTCGCTCTTCGGCCTTGACGCGGCTGTCTATCAGGTGAAGATCTCCTACGAGCAGAAGCCCTATCGCCGCAGCATCATGCAGACCTACGGTGCACAGGTGACACCTTCGCCCTCGATGTCAACCCGCGCGGGTAAGGACATACTGACTGTCAATCCCAACTATCAGGGATCGCTCGGCACGGCTATTTCCGAAGCCGTGGAGCTTGCGCGCACAACCCCGGACTGCAAATACACCCTCGGTTCGGTGCTCAGCCACGTGACGCTTCATCAGACCGTGATCGGCCTCGAAGCGGAGAAGCAGATGGCGATGGCCGGAGAGTATCCCGACATGGTGATCGCATGTTTCGGCGGCGGATCTAATTTCGGTGGTATCTCCTTCCCCTTCATGCGCCACAAGATAGCAGGTGAGGAGGGCAAGGCCCATACGCGTTTCATAGCGGCCGAACCGTCGTCATGCCCGAAGCTCACGAAAGGCAAGTTCTGTTACGACTTCGGTGATGAGGCCGGCTACACTCCGCTGCTCCCCATGTACTCGCTCGGCCATAAGTTCGCTCCGGCCAACATCCATGCCGGTGGTCTGCGCTACCACGGTGCGGGTACGATCGTCAGCCAGCTTCTGAAGGACGGCCTGATGGAGGCTGTGGATATCGAACAGCTCGAATCATTCGAAGCCGGATGTCTTTTCGCACGTGCCGAGGGTATCATCCCCGCTCCGGAATCGTGTCACGCCATCGCCGCGACCATACGCGAGGTGAAGAAACTCAAACCGGGTGAGGAGAAGGTGATACTTTTCAACCTCTCAGGCCACGGCCTCATCGACATGGCCTCATACGACAAGTATCTCGCCGGTGACCTCGTGAACTACAGCGTGAGCGACAAGGATATAGAGGCTAACTTCGCTGCGTCGGGCACGGTTGAGGCGAAGGAATAAGGGGGCGTTTGTGTTTTGTTTTAACGACCTCAAAACGAATCTGATTTTCATTTATGACGAAAGAAGAACTGAAAATAGTGTTTCTCGGCACTCCTGATTTCGCAGTCGAGAGCCTGAAGAGGATTGTGGATGGCGGCTACAATGTGGTCGGCGTGGTGACCATGCCTGACAAGCCTGCCGGTCGCGGCCACAAACTCTATCAATCGCCTGTCAAGGAGTTTGCCGTCGCGCACGGCCTGCACCTCATGCAGCCCGTCAAGCTGAAAGATCCGGAATTTGTGGATGAACTGCGTGCTCTCGATGCCGATCTTTTCGTGGTGATAGCTTTCCGCATGCTTCCGGAGGTGGTGTGGACCATGCCGAGGCTCGGCACGTTCAATCTCCACGCTTCGCTCCTCCCGCGCTACCGCGGTGCCGCTCCCATCAACTGGGCGGTGATCAACGGCGACAGGGAGACGGGAGTGACGACGTTTTTCCTCAAACACGAGATCGACACCGGCGACATCATCGCTCAGGAGCGTGTCGAGATCCTGCCCACAGATAATGTCGGCGACGTGCATGACCGCCTTATGATGCTCGGCGCGGATCTTACCATAAAGACTATTGATGATATCATAGCCGGTACGCTCACTACTATCCCGCAGGATCAGCTGACCGGAGGGGAAGAGCCCACGCCTGCTCCGAAGATCTTCAAGGAAACCTGTAAGATCGACTGGAACGTTCCGGCCGTGAAGATCCATAATCTTGTCAGGGGTCTCTCGCCCTATCCCGCTGCATGGTCAACGCTCATGGACGATGATGCGGAACTTGGTGCGGTGAAGATTTTCGAGACCCGGATCGACGAGGCATCCGCCGGCTCTCTGACTCCCGGCGAGATCAGCTATGAGGACGGGAAGCTCTATGTCGGATCAGGTGACGGAAAGAGGGTGGAGATCCTGAGTCTGCAAGCACCGGGCAAACGCCGTATGCCGACCGCCGATTTCCTTCGCGGAAGCCGTCTTGGGAGTCCCCGCTTCGTTTGATTCGGAGTTCGGTCCGACGGTAGGCTGTGAAAGATCTTTTTTGAAGGTAGATGTAAACAATGGGAGAGTGATGCGTGTTAAACAAGTATAAAACAATATTATTAACGACTTAATCACTTGAACTATGGACAAAAAATACGTTTGCACACCTTGTGGATGGATCTATGATCCCGCAGTAGGCGATCCCGACGGCGGTATCGCTCCCGGAACACCGTTTGAAGATATTCCTGATGACTGGGTATGCCCGGTATGCGGAGTCGGCAAGGATCTTTTCGAACCCGTAGAAGACTAAAAGCATATAGAATACAGAATCTGGCGCAATTCAACACCGTCAAAATAATCGGTGTTGAATTGCGCCAGATTCGTGTTTCCATATACGGGGGTATGGTATAGGGGCGTAATATTTCGAAGCTGAATTTATAGGATAAATATGAATATTATAGTGATATGATTTAGGGAATTTTATGTCAAAAGGTTATTTTGAGTCAAATTTACCATATTTTTCCTCAATTTTACTGTTCGGTCTGAATATAAATATATTCCTTTGTGAAGAATAGATCTAAACTTATTATAGAAATTTAAAATATTTGCAGAATAAATGACAAAATTAATTTTTTGGTTTATTTTGGATCGAATTATAAAATACTATCTTTGCAAAAAGTAACAATTATTCATATTCTTACCTTAAACAGATGAAAAACTTAATTAAAACAGTTGTCGGTTTTGTATTGAGTGCAGCCACGGTGTCACCCGCTGCCGGACAGACCGGTCTCGTCGGTTTTGCAAACTACAGTGATATGGGTTGTCAGGGCACCACCGGCGGAATGAAGGGCGAGACGGTGCATGTGAACACTCGCTCCGAATTTGAGAAATATGCTAAAGCCTCTCAGCCCTACGTCATCATTCTTGATGCTGACCTTGTAGGGTCGAATCAGACAAACGATGTTGTGTCGGTGAGCAGTAACAAGACCATTATCGGTGGCGGCAAAGGTGCAACGCTCACCAATCTCGGCATAGACGTAAAGAATCAGCAGAATATTATCATCCGTAATCTCCGCATCGTAAAGGCCATGCCGGATGCAATCGCCGTCCGAAACACTCACCATGTATGGATTGACCATTGCGATCTGTCGAGTATCAACGAGGACAGTGATGTTTATGACGGTCTGCTGGATTTCACGGTCGGATCGACCTATCTGACCGTGTCATGGTGTAAGTTTCATGATCACGACAAGACATCGCTCTGCAGTTCGGGCACACGCAATATCAATGATTACGGACGTCAGCGTGTCACCTACCATCACAATGCCTTTATCAACTGTGCTCAGCGTAATCCTCGCATTGGCTACGGTCTGGGCAATATTTTCAATGACTACAACGAGGGTAACTCCATCTACGGAGTCGGCATATTCGCTCGTGTAAGGCTCAATGTTGAAAATTGCTACTTCAAGGATGTCAAGAAGGCTTTTTGTCAGATGTATTCCGAGGGCTATGGCGAGGATGACACTTACTGGGGTTTTCTCTGGAGTTCAGGTAACGAATTTGCCGGTAACACGGGTAGTACCTCAGGCAACGTGAGCACAGCATTCGATCTCAGTAGCTATTTCACATACGATTTTGCTATGGATAAGGCGACAGATGTGCCCGGTCTTGTGTCCAAGATGGGATGTGTCGAAGGTATCGAGAATGACATCATTCCTTTCCCCGGCGACGGTGCGGTCAATGTCATCGGCTCTACCGAACTCACGTGCGGTAACATAACGAATGCAATTTCCTACAGAATACAGATCGGAAAATCGGCAGATAGCCTCAGTGATTATAACCCTGCATCATTCACATTAGAGCCTCTGACCACCTATTTTTGGAACGTTACGGTTGTCGGAGGTGAGAATGACGGTAAGACTTCTCCCGTATTCCGATTCACGACTGCCGACTCAAAGGCTCGTTTCCCTATGCCTGAAAACGGTAATATGCATGCTGAACTTCACGAAATTGTCGGCGCGACATCTCCGTGCGAACCGCTTACCCTGACTTGGCGTGCTGGGCTGAACGACGAGAGCTATATAGTCAGCATATCGAAAAACAGCGATATGACGGATGCCACTACAGCAACCACGACCAATACATCATGGCGTCCGGGCAATCTGCGTCACGGCGAGCAATATTATTGGCGCGTAGATACTAAGACCAAGGACGGCTCGACAGTGACTGGTGATGTATGGACATTCGGTTCGGACATCAGCAAAGCCATTATCGGACGTAATGAGGCGGAGGATGCTGTCAGGGGAGGTCTGTGCTTCCCTGAAAAAGGAAACGACCCGTCATGGATAAATGCATCAAACGGTTATTGCACCGTCGGTGACGAGGGCCCCGGTTATCTGAGCTATGTCTGGACCGGTAAAGACGGACGCTATGACATTACGACGGCTTATTTCGATGAATCTGTCGGACAGGGTATTTATGCCCTCTTTGTGAACGATGAGCAGAAAGATAAGTGGACTGCCACTGTCAACTCCAACAAGATGGTGGAGCACCTTTCCGAGGATATCACACTTGCGACCGGTGACGAAATCCGAATCGAGTTCTATGCCCGGGACAACATGCGCTGCCGCACGGACTATATCGAAATCAAGGAGCGCATTCTCAAGGAAAGCTATCTGTTGAAAGCCATAGCCAGCCCGGCGGAGGGTGGTACGGTAAGCCCCGTGGAAATCACGGCCCTACTCGATGAGGAGGTGACTTTCTCTGCCACCCCGGCTGAGGGTTATATGTTCAAGAACTGGACTCTTGTTTCGACTAATGAAATCCTCTCGACGAACCCTGACTATACCTTCAAGGCTATAGCAGACCGTGAAATCTGTGCAAACTTTGAACTCAAACCCCAAGAGCTATCATATCATGTCCCCCGTATCACTCATGAGGAGTATGGATTTGAACTCGTGGATGCCTCACAGTTTGCCGAGGAGCGTGCGAACGCCGAAACCGGTAAAAACGAATGGAAAATCAAGAATGAATATTCTTCATGGGTCATCCATACAGGTTCGAGTATGAATGTCAGTGATCGTACAGGTGTCATCGAGCTTGATCCGGTGACCGGTCAGACCGTTCCGCGCTACACCTACGGAACTAACAAGATTATCCGTGTAGGCACATCACGCTCCCTTACTCTACGTCTTGCTTCTACCCAAAAGATCAAAATATATTTCAATGGCGCGGCATCCACACCGGGACACCTTGTCGTTGAGGTTAAGTCAACCGACGGTGATGTCAGCAGGCATGAATCAAATATCGAGGTAGGTAAAAAGACTACCGTGCAATCAGATGCACTGGAAATCGCCCTCGATGCAGAGAAGAAATATGAGGTGATAATCAAAGGTACTCAGGACATGGCGGTATGGGCGTTGAACCTGTGGCCCGGAGCTAACTCAGGCATAAACTCTATCGTTGAGGACACTGATGATTCACAACCTAAAATGATTTATTCGATCGACGGCCGTTATCTCGGCTCTGATCCCTCTATTCTTTCTCCCGGCATCTATATTATTGACCGCAAGAAAGTCCTGATAAGGAATTGAGGGATTACATCGGCAGTTTATCACGTGGTAATGATATTTGAATCAGATATATCTGAATTTGTAAAAATAACTATTGCATTTCCGGAGGCTTTATCATGTATAGCCTCCGGTTTTTATTTCTGAATTTTGTTGGGGGGATTGTGATGATAATTCAAAAAAATCATTAACTTTGCAAATGATATATAAGAACAGTACCGAATAATTGCAGCAAACCGAACAATTTCAGCGAACATGGCATATTCTTGTAAGTCAAAGTGAGCGACTTATAATCACGATGTTAGTTCGCAAAAGATGATGTTTTATTTCCGATTTATTGCACGCAGTCGTCTGTCCTCCGGCTGAATGCATGAAAACTACTTTCCTCCGATTGAATTGAACAGGCTGTTGGCCTTAGATGAATCGCAAAGAGTTATTTATAATTTATAGTTTTTTTATTAACCTTGAATTACTTATGTTTAAGAGGAAATTAAAAGGCAAGACGCTTGGAGCACTGTGCGTGATAGTCATGTCAGTGTTTTTGTCGGCGTTTGCAGGATTGCGTTCAGAATCGTGGACGTTGAATCCTTCGGATTATCGTTACGACATGAGTCTTTATTTCAGTCTCGCTTCGAAGGAGTACGAGAATCTCGATTCGTATGAGATCGGAGCATTCGTCGGAGATGAATGCCGGGGATTGGCCGAAAAATTAGAGTTGCCTGACAATGGCAGTTGTCTCTACATGCGCATAAGGAGCAATAGTCCTGAGGGCGAGGAAATCGAGTTCCTGATGCGCGACAAAAAGACAGGTGAAACTGCAGTGCTGAAAAAAGACAAGGACTCACAGTTTCTCTTCAAGTCCGATCAGAAAGTCGGACTCCCGTCTGATCCCTATGTGATGACCCGCTATTTCAACGTTACTGTCGAGGCCGGTGAAAACGGTACGGTAGAATTTGAGAATGGCCTTTATGTCGAGGGTAGTGAGATCACTCTAAATGCCGTCCCGGCTGAAGGATACCATTTCGACAGTTGGAGCGACGGCGACAAGGGTGCAGAGCGTAAGATCACTGTCAATGGTGACATCGAGCTTAAAGCCACTTTCGCTGTAAATGTATATACAGTGGTGTTCAAGATCGGTGATGCTGTCATCTCTACTATCGAGGTGCCTTATGGTTCGGCGATCGATGCTCCCAGCGTGTCGGATATGGAGGGTCATACCTTCAGCGGCTGGATCGGTCTGCCTGAGACGATGCCTGCACAGAATCTTGAGATTACCGGTAGCTATACCGTCAATCTATATAAGGTAGTGTTCAAGATCGGTGAAGAGATTGTTTCAGCCGGTGAGCTTCCCTTTGGTGCTACTATCGAAGTTCCGGCCGTTCCGGAGCTGGCTGGCCACACATTCAACGGTTGGAGCGAAGTTCCCGCCACTATGCCCGCCAAGGATGTAGAAATCACCGGTAGCTATACCGTCAATACCTATAAAGTAGTATTCAAGATCGGCGATGAGGTAATTTCTTCTGCCGAGGTTGCCTATGGAGCTACCATCGAGGCTCCCACTGCTCCTGAGAAGGAAGGCTATGTGTTCAGTGGCTGGACCAATCTCCCCGCCACCATGCCTGCCAATGACGTAGAGATCACCGGCTACTACACCACCGGTACTTACGAGGCCGTGTTCAAGATCGGTGATGAGGTGATCGCTACCATACGTGCAAGCTTCGGCAGTGAACTCGACATTCCCGCCGCACCTGAGAAGGAGGGTCACACCTTTGCCGGCTGGGCTGACGTTCCCGCTACTATGCCCGCTAAAAACATCGAGATCACCGGCTCATATACAGTTAATGTATATAAGGCCGTGTTCAAGATCGGCGAGGAAGTCCTGACTATCCTTGAAGTGCCCTACGGCGAGGCTGTCACCGCACCTGCCGTTCCCGACAAGGAAGGTCACACCTTCGACGGATGGTTCACCATCCCGGAGACCATGCCCGGAAATGATATTGAGATTCTGGGTTCATACGTTCCCAACGTA
This sequence comes from Duncaniella sp., assembly GCF_029056165.1. NCBI lineage: Bacteria > Pseudomonadati > Bacteroidota > Bacteroidia > Bacteroidales > Muribaculaceae > Duncaniella > Duncaniella sp. The sequence goes on from NZ_JAIDBW010000030.1 coordinate 67,135, forward strand.
TATAAGGCCGTGTTCAAGATCGGTGAAGAGGTAATCTCGACACTCGATGTTGTCTATGGAAGCCCCATTGAAGCACCTGTAGTTCCTGAGAAGGAGGGTCACACATTCAGTGGCTGGACCAATCTCCCCGCTACTATGCCCGCAGGTGACATCGAGGTCACCGGTAGCTATACCGCAGGTAATTATGAAATAGTGTTCAAGATCGGTGATGAGGTGATCGCTACTATCCGTGCTGACTATGGTGCAGCCATCGAAGCACCTGCCGCCCCTGAAAAGGAGGGTTATACCTTTGCCGGCTGGGCTGACGTTCCCGCCACTATGCCCGCCAAGGATATCGAGGTCACCGGTTCTTATACGGTCAATACTTACAAGGCCGTGTTCAAGATCGGCGATGATGTATTCTCGACCATCGACGTAGCTTACGGTGCGGCAATCGAAGCTCCCGCAGCTCCCGACAAGGAGGGTCATACTTTCAGCGGTTGGTTCATGCTTCCCGAAACCATGCCCGCTCAGGATATCGAGATCTCAGGTAACTACACCGCCAATACATATAAGGTGGTGTTCAAGATCGGCGATGAAGTCATCTCGACCATTGAAGTATCCTACGGTTCGACCATCGAGACCCCTGTTGTTCCCGGAGTGGAAGGTTACACTTTTGCCGGCTGGGCTGATCTGCCTGAAACGATGCCCGCCAAGGATCTTGAACTCACCGGTTCATATACCGTGAATACTTACAATGTAGTGTTCAAGATCGGCGACGAGGTATTCTCGACCATCGAGGTGGCCTACGGTGAGAAGATCGAAGCACCCGCCGTGCCCGATCAGGAGGGACACACATTCAGCGGCTGGATCCTCCTCCCCGAAACCATGCCTGCCTACGACCTTGAAATCTCAGGTAGCTATAACGTCAATATCTACAAGATTGTCTTTGTGATCGGTGATGAGACCGTTTCGACTGCCGAGCTTCCCTACGGTGCTACTATCGAGCTTCCCACTGCTCCCGAAATCGTAGGTTACACCTTCACCGGTTGGGCTGATGCTCCCGAAACCATGCCTGCATCCGACCTGACGATCAAGGGATCATACAGCGTCAATGTTTATAAGGCCGTGTTCAAAATCGGTGATGAGACCATCTCGTCCATCGATGTGGCTTACGGTGCACCCGTTGAGGCTCCCACAGTTCCTGAGAAGGAAGGCCATACATTCAGCGGCTGGACCAACCTCCCCGAAACAATGCCTGCCAATGACGTAGAAATCACCGGTAGCTACACCGCCGGTACTTACGAGGCTGTCTTCAAGATCGGTGATGAGGTGATCGCCACTATCCGCGCTGATTTCGGTACTGTCATCGACATTCCCAACGCACCTGAGAAGGAAGGTTACACCTTCAGCGGCTGGGGTGACGTTCCCGCTACCATGCCTGCCAAGAACATCGAGATCACCGGCAGCTATATCGTCAATGTCTATAAGGCTGTGTTCAAGATCGGCGACGAAATCCTCTCGATCGTCGAAGTGCCTTTCGGCGAACCCATTGTCGCTCCCTCAGTTCCCGACAAGGAAGGTTACACTTTCGACGGATGGTTCTACCTCCCGGAGACCATGCCCGGACATGACATTGAAGTTGTCGCATCCTACGTCGTAAATATCTACAAGGCCATCTTCAAGATCGGTGATGAAGTGATTTCGACTATTGATGTAGCCTACGGAGAGGCGATCGAAGCACCCGTAGTTCCTGAGAAGGAAGGCCACACATTCAGCGGCTGGACCAATCTTCCTGAAACCATGCCCGCCGGCGACGTTGAAATTACCGGTAGCTACACCGCAGGTGCTTACGAGGCTGTCTTCAAGATCGGCGATGATGTGATCGCCACCGTCCGCGCTGACTACGGTACTGCCATTGAAATTCCCGCCGCACCTGAGAAGGAGGGCTATACCTTCAACGGCTGGGCCGATGTCCCGGAGACAATGCCTGCAAAGGATATCGAGATCACCGGTTCATACACGGTCAATGTCTATAAGGCAGTCTTCAAGATCGACGATGAAATTATCTCAACGATCGAAGTTCCCTACGGCGAATCTGTCAAAGCTCCCGCCGCACCTAAGAAGGATGGCTATGAATTCGGCGGATGGTTCAACCTTCCGGAGACAATGCCGGCTTACGACCTAGAGATCAACGGATACTATGTCGCTAACCGTTACCGCCTGACCTTCTACATCGACAATGAGGTCTATATGACAACCGAACTTGAATTCGGCGCACCGATCGAGGTTCCCAACCCCGTAGCTCCCGAAAACATGAAGTTTGACGGCTGGACAGAGGAAATCCCCGCGACCATGCCCGATCACGATGTCGAGATCCACGGCACATACTCGTATCTCCCGTCCGCTATCGACGAGATCGCTGCTGACGAGGACGGTCTTGTGACCATCTATAATCTCAACGGAGTGCTCCTCTACAAGGATGCGAAGCCCGAAGAGGTGAGCCTCGCTCCCGGACTCTACATCGTCAACGGTAAGAAGATTTTGGTGAAGCAGGAAATCCGTTTCTGATTCTAAAAAACAGAAGCATTCGTGCATTTTCATCGCGCTGACAGGCACACGGAAGGTGCACGAATGCCTCTCCTTACCATGATTCATAGAAAGTGAAATTAATAAACCAATAAATTAATCAAAAACCTATGCTTAAATCAATTCAGCAGACGCTGATTCTTGCATTATGCTCGACTCCTGCAATTGCGGGGGCTGCGACGCTCAATGTAGAAGAAGCCAAGAATGTAGCCGCTGAATTTTTTCAGTCTGGCGAAATTCATCGTCTGGCCGACAAGGATGCATTCACCCTTGTCCACACAGCCAAAGATGAATCCTCGAATCCGGTTTGCTATGTATTCAACGCAAAGGACGGAAAAGGTTTCGTGATCGTATCGGCCGATGAGAACGCCATGCCTGTGATCGGTTACTCCGACACATCGACATGGACTCTGATCCCCGATGCTGCGAGCCAAGTGCTTTCCACTCCTGTGCTCGGCATTAACGGCGAAAAGTTCAGAGCTCCCGTCTCTCGTGCCGGTGAGGTTGAAAGCAGGCTTCTCGAAACTCCGTCATGGAGTCAGGAAGCACCGTTCAACAACAATATTCCCAACCGCCGTCTGACAGGTTGCGTCGGCGTGGCACTTGCGGAAATCCTGAAATATCACACCTTCCCTGCAGCACGTCCTGCATCGCTCGTCAAGAACGGTGAGGCAACGACCTACTCATGGTCAAGCATGCGTTCCGACAACTACCGCAGCGGTTACACCGCTGAAGAAGGTGACGTCGTGGCCACTCTCGTGGCTGATGCCGCCATCGCTATCGGTACGGATTTCGGCATGTCCAGCTCAAGCGCGTTTGAGGTGAAAGTGCCTTACGCTCTCACATCAATGTTCGGCTATGACTCCGGCGTCTCCTACAAGAAGCGTTCGGAAATGACCAAGGATGCTTGGGAGGAGGTGATCGTCAACGAAATCAACGAAGGCCGTCCCGTGCTCTACAGCGGTCAGGACGTATCGTCGGGTCACGCGTTCGTGTGTGACGGTTACGAGATGAGAGGTGGAACTCCTTACTTCCACATCAACTGGGGCTGGGGAGGTTCGGCCAACGGCTACTATGCCTCTGACGCGCTCAACCCCGTGGTAAGCAAGGCACACAGCTACAATGACCTCACCACTATCGTCTATAACATCAAGCCCGCCACCAACGCCATCGAGTGGTCACCGGTCCACGTAACCAGCGATGAGTGTCAGGTTGGTATGACGCTCGACGTTACCGACATCGCTTCAGCTTCATCATTCACCGCGAGAGTGGGTGCGCTGAAGAATATCTCCAACAGCGATTTTTCAGGCAAGCTCTCTATAGCTCTTTTCGATGCAAACGGAAAGCAGAAGTGTCTCCTGAACGACGGACGTAACTTCAACATCGTGTCGATGCAGATCGTGAAATATGTCGATTTCACAGGTAAGCTTCCCGCAGGCACAGCCGTTGCCGACGGCGATGTGGTCCGCCTCGTGACCAAGGCATCTGATTCAGATGCTTGGCTTCCCGTGGCAGGTGACCTGCTCGCACCCGGAGAGTTCGCAGCCAAGGGCGGAGAGATCCCCTACGTCAACGTGATCGTTCCCGCTTCGACCGAGGATGCAGAGGTTACGGTTGCCGACACCCGCGTCATCAAAGGCCGTGACTATACGTTTAAGGTAGTTCCCAAGTCGGCTGACAAGGTTGTTTCCGTCAAGGCTAACGGCTTCCTCCTCACTCCCGATGCCTCCAACGGCTATAAACTGACCAACGTACTTGAGGACCAGACCGTCGATCTCATCGTGCAGAATGCTGCCGACGTGCTTTCAAAGAGCACCCTTTGGGTCAGTGCAGGCAATCTCCAGAATCTCCTCACCGAGCAGGAGGCTGCCACAGTGGTCGATCTCACACTCTTCGGTACGATGAACGCGAATGACTTCAACTTCATCCGTGACCGCATGAAGCTCAACCGCCTCGACATATCGCAGGTGAGCATCGTGGCTGCCGGTTCAAATCCCGCCAACGCCATCCCGACCAAGGCGTTCACAGGCTACCGTTCGCTCAAACAGATCATCCTTCCCAAGAACCTCACTACTTTCAAGAACGCCTGTCTCGCACAGACCGGTCTCACCTCGATCGAGATCCCTGCATCGGTAGGTACTTATGAGTACAACATCTTCGTAGGTTGCTCGTCGCTCAGAGAAGTGATCGTCCGCCGTTCTTCGCCCGCATGGGTCAACTGGTGTGTGTTCAGCGGTGTTCCTCAGGACAAGCTCGTTGTTCCCGTCGGTGCTACTGCCGCCTATAAGGCCAAGGAGTACTGGCAGGACTTCAAGGAAGTAATCGAGGAGAACGCTACCGCTCCCGATCATTACAATGTAAGCATTCAGGAAAAGAAGGGTCTCAAGATCACTCCCATCACTGAAGGAACAGAATTCACCCCCGGTGCTGATTACAGCTTCAGCGTCGAGAGCGATGCTACCTTAGGCGACGCAAACATGGAGGTCTATGCCAACGCGCAGCGTCTCTATGCTGATGCCAACGGTGCATATACAGCAAAAGTCAATGCTCCCACCCTCATCCACGTCGAGCTCAAGCAGCCCACGGCTACCACGGTTGACAATACTTGGAAGCTCACCGGCGATGCAGGTGGTATCGGCCTTGTAACCGAGGTTGTCAATGTCCCCGTCGGCAAGTCGTTCACCGTAAGAGCCAATGCCATCAAGGTTCCCCAAGGAAATGATGCAGCCAAGTTCTACGGCATTGTGCTCACTGACAAGAACGGAGGCATCAAGGAGTTCATCTCCACCATCATAAGCAATTACTACAGCAACAACGCCGCTAACCTTACCTACAATTTCAATTGTCAGGTGAAGGAGTCGCAGGTGAAGGAGGGCAATCAGCTCCGTCTCGCCACTTCCTACAACAAGAAGGACTGGCAGCTCGTCCAAGCTGAGGCTGATTCCATCACTGACCGTCTTGAGGCCATCGGTAACCCCGTTATTTACCATAACATCACCATGCCTTCGAGCGTTACCGGCGCAAAAATCGAGGGTAGCGCAACTCAGATTGTCCGCGGTATGCCTTTCACCATCAAGGCTTCCGCCATCAATCCCGCACAGCGCGTGACAGTGGCTGTCAACGGTGAGAATAAGGCTACCAAGGTTCCCAACGCCAACGTATCCATTCCTGCCGTGCTCGAAGATCTTGACATCACCATCATGGTGACCGACGCCGATGCCGGTGACTACATGGTGTTCAACATTCAGGAAGGTCAGCTTGCTTCCAAGCTCGCCGATTGCCCCGAACGTGTCAAGCTCATCGGAACAATGCACGTGAGCGAGTTTGATGCACTCCGTGCGAATGCCGGTACAATCATTGACCTCGATATGGCCGACGTGACCATCAAGGGTGCTGCAATGACCGGCAATACCATTCCTGAGAATGCATTCACGCCCACAAGCTCAAGCACTCTGTCGGCTCTGAAGAGCGTTATTCTTCCCAACAGCATCGAACGCATCAACAAGAATGCTTTCGCACGCTGCACACAGATCACTGAACTCACCATCCCCGCTAACGTAAGCTACATTGGTGACGGTGCTTTCTCAACCTGCGTGGCTCTGAAGAAGATCATCGCCAAGCCCAAAGTCGCTCCGACTTGCGGCAACGTATCTCCCTTCCCCTCCGGAGCAGGTAACATCTCTCTGGAAGTTCCCAAGGGTTCTGAAGAGAGCTATAGCGTAGGTTCGACATGGTGGTCGCTCCTCTCGCTCTACAAAGCTCCCGCAGAGGCCAAGGACTACTACTGGATCAAGATTGACGAGTCACGTGCGAAATCTCTTGACTGCAGCGGTAACGCACTCAACAGTATTGGTGTCGGCGCAGCAGATATGGAGATTGTGTTTGAGCTTCCCAACGTTCAGCGTTCGTCTTATAAGGAGGAATATAAAACCCACTTGCGTCCGGGTGTACCCTTCAAGATCTATGATAACGGTATTGATGTATTCGCCAACCTCGGCGCATACCAGTATAATGTAGGAAGCCAGTACTACTATCCCTATCAGCACTGGAGTATGACAGCAGGTAAGTTGGGCATTCGCTATAACCATTCCGCTACGAGCGGTCCTACAATGCTCCAGAATCATGAGATCAATATCTATTTCTACTATGCTCTCAACTTTGAGAACAAGGCTGGCGGCGAGGGTGTCACTGCCGAAATCGTTGAGATGCCGGAAGGCTGCGAATGGAGAAATGTGCCTATGACATATTTCGAACTTGCGAATAGAAACACAATTCCGGTTCTCTACCGTGAGGGCAGCGAGATCAAGTTCCAGCTTGGCAATACTAACGACAACACCGACTATGTGGTCAACCTCATGACCAAGGTCATGACCAAGACCGGTTCTAAGCCTGAGTATGAGGAGAAAGAAATGACTCTTGAGGGCAACAACGGTATCTACACCATTCCTGCCCTCCAAGGCGATACTTGGATCAGAATTTCAGGTATTCACCACTACGAGGAGGGTGATCTGATTCCTGCCGAAGCCCTCAACAATATGGATAAGGAGGACGTAGGAACATTCTCAGAACTTACCCTCACAGGTAACATGACAGAGGAGTCATTCGAAGCTATCCGTGATAAGTTCGATTCACTTGAAAGCCTCGACCTTTCAGGTATCGAGAACAGCACCATCCCTGCCAACGCATTCGAAGGCATGGATCAGCTCAAGGATGTGATCGTGTCTGAAAATGTTGTCGTCATCGGCGAAGGCTGCTTCAAGGATTGCGGTAACATCGAATCACTCACACTTCCCGGCGTGACCGAAATCGGTGAAGGTGCATTCGAAGGTTGCGACAATCTTACCAGCATCCTCCTCCCGTCCGTAGGCAAGGCTGTTTCAAGAGCTGCCGGCGACGGCGTGACCGCTGCTTCGTTCAAGGGTCTCAACCCCAACTGTATCATCTATGTCGGCGAGAACGAGATCCCCGATGCAGAGTCGATCAACCTTATCCTCAATGAAAACGGACACCGCGTGGCCGCATCGGACATCGTGCTCGACGGCAACCATCCGTTCAATGCTCCCGCAAGCTTCAGCCTCGGCAAGCATCGCATTTCATTCACAGTCGATATCCCCGGCAGTGACTTCAATGACGTGAACGGCGGCTGGAAGGGCATCATGCTTCCCTTCGAACCGACCGGTATGGAATATGGTGTCGAGTTCGACAAGCGCGAAGGCAGTGGCATTAACCTGATCTCGTTTGACGACGAGAATGCCGAGACCATGACCAAGCAGGCTTCGCTCCTCGCCAACCGTCCCTACATGGCCAACGTATGCGCTCCGTTCGCTACCGTTCCCGTGACATTCTTCGCCGAAGGCAAGTCAGAGGGTGACGAACTGGTTTATGACGTAGTGTTTACTCCCGTGCCTGAAGAGACCGTGGCAACCGGTAAGGACTTCTCGCTCTACGGAACATTTGACGGCGAGGCCCGCTCGACTGTCGTGCGCTACACGCTCAACGAGGATGGAAGCACATTCGTCCGTCCCGCCGAGGGTGACACCATCGCTGCTCTGCTCCCGTTTGCCGCATATCTCTGCGCCAACGAGAATAGCGCGAAGAATGAACTTGCGATCGGTGAACATCCGCTCTGGATCCACAATCCTGAGGCTGCAAGCGTCAACGGTACCCGTCTCTACCGCTCGGATAAGATTGAGCTCGTATCCGCAACCGGACGCGCTTCGATCTACTTCACTACCGACGGTAGCGATCCCGCAGTGGCCGACGGTACAAGAAAGCTCTATGAAGCTCCCTTCGCTATGGAAGGCGAGAGCATGACAGTGAAAGCTATCGCCGAGTACAAGGGCAATGTTTCTGAAAGCATCGAGCTTGACTATGAGCTCAAGAAAGTGAACCTGAACTATGATCTCGCCCAGAACTGGAACTGGATCTCACACAACGCCGAGAACGCAGTCGCAGTGGCTGATTTCGCCGGTGACAAGGGTATCAGCAATATTGTTTCGCAGACTCAGGAAGTGATCCGCGATCCGAAGCTTGGTCTCGTGGGTAACCTCAAGGAACTCCTCCCGACCGTGGCTTACAAGGTTTGCGTAGCCGATGCCGGCTGGACCGGTTCGGTTTCAGGTGTTGCTTTCGACCCCATCGCTACCGTGAAACTCCAGCGTGGCTGGAACTGGATCGGCTGTCCTATCGAGGACGGCAGTCTGCTCGTGGCCGATCTTCTCTCTGACCTCAAGGCTGAGGAGGGTGATATGCTTGTCGGTCTCGACGGCTTCGCTCAGGCTGACGCCGAGGGCACATGGAAGGGTGAGCTTTCGAGCCTCGAACCCGGTGTCGGTTACATGTACTTCAGCAACTCTGACAAGGAGTTTGTCTATACGCTCACTCCCGCTTCGGAGGAAGAAGCTCCCGCAAGGGCTGAAGCTCCCTCGAAGGCCCGTGGTGTCTGGATGGCCGACAACCATAAGTATGCATCCGTTATGCCTGTCACCGCTTGTCTCGTAAGAGGAGACGGTAGCAAGGTCGATGGAGAAGAGTATGCAGTGGCTGCCTTCTGTGGCAATGAGTGCCGCGGTGTCGGTGTATGGGTTGACGGAGTCGTGATGATCAATGTTCACGGTAACGCCGGTGATCACATCAGCTTCCGCTTCATCACCCCGATGGATGAGGAAATGCTCTCCGCTACTGCAATGCGCTTCGAGGAAATGCCTGTAAGCTCGTTCAGCAATCCTTACGAAATCACTATCGAGGGTAGCTCGGCTATCGGTTCGATCTACGATGACTCTTACGACGTGATCTGCGAAAACGGCAGCATCTCTGTCAAGGGTGATCTCTCGGCAGTGAAGTCGGTTGAGGTTTATGACGTGGCCGGTGTGAGAATCGCCATGGCAAGCAAGGTTGACAACGGTCAGTTGACTGTCGGTAACCTCGAACCCGGTGTGGTGATCATTGTTGTCCGCACTGAGGACAGCAGCAGCTACCGCAAGGTACTCGTGAAGTAAATCAGCTTCTCTCGATAAGAATCTGAAATAGTAATGTCCGGAAGTATCGGTTTCAACGATGCTTCCGGATTTTTTTGTTTTCACGAAAAAAGTGACTTTTCCCGAAATTTTTTTCAACCGGTGTAAAATATTATAATGATTCGCGTGTCTTAACTGATAGAGCAGCTCTGATTAATGAACTTAAAGAAACGATAACAGAACAAGAATTACAGAATTATGAGAAAGACCATCAAGATATTATTCCTGCTGATGATCCTTGCCGGTGCATCTGCACTTGCGGGTCTCGGTATCGCTGCGCTTTGGAACAACATTGTCACCCCGGTGTGCGGGTTCGCGGCTATAAGTTTCTGGCAGGGGGTAGGGTTGTTCCTTCTCGGTCAGCTTCTGAGCAGCGGTTTCATAATCGTGCTTTTCATGACATTCGGGAGTCTTCATGCGATAATCCATTCACGTGCGCATTGGCACCGTCACTGGCATAGCATGACCGACGAGCAGCGGCGCGAATTCATCGAGCGTCGGCGCAGGGATATGAGACATTTCGGATTCCGCAATCATAATCACACTCCGGCGGATGACGCGGAATGACAACATAGGGGATGTATTCGCCGAGTATTCTCCGAGACTGTTGGGCTACATACAGTCGCAGGTCAGCAATAGGGAGGATGCGGAGGATATACTTCAGGATGTCTTTTATCAACTTGCCCGTTCGTCAGCCGAAGAGGGATCGGAGATAGAGCGCGTCTCGGCATGGCTCTATCGCGTGTCCCGCAATATGGTGCTCAATTTCTGGCGGAAGAAGAGGGAGGTGACGTTTGACATGGAAGATCCGGTGTGTGATGACATTGCCCGGACTCTGTTCTGCGCTCCACAGGATGCGCCTGACACCGTGTTTATGCGCCGCTTGGTGTGGCAGGAGCTTGACGATGCATTGGCCGATCTGCCTCCTGAACAGAGCGAGGTGTTCTGCATGACGGTGTTTGACGGCATACCGGTAAAGGACATATCCACCGCTACTGGGATACCTGTCGCCACACTTCTCTCACGAAAACACTATGCTGTGAAGTATCTGCGCGGAAGATTCCATGATCTTTACGATGCCTTGATCACACAGTCCTAAAATCAAAATTCATTATGCTTAAAATTTTTACTATGTGGGCATGTCTATGCGCCACAGCCCCCGTCGTGTGTGCTCACGAATGGATATCTGCTGATTCAATCGCTTGTGACTCAATAGCCGACTACTCCATATCTCCGATGCTTCTTGATGAGGTTACCGTAAAGGCCGCTTCCGTGATAAACAAGACGGACAGGAAGGTCATGTATCCTGACGGCGAAATGCTGCGGACATCGGCTGACGGAATGGATCTGCTTCGCAAATTGCAGCTGTCGCGTATCACTGTAAATCCGCTGACCAATAGTGTCGAGGTCAGGGGTGGGGGCGAGGTAATGCTCTGCATCAACGGCGTCGAGGCGACTTCCGCACAGATAGCTGCCATAAGGCCGGAGGATATAAGGAGAATAGAGTATCACGACAGTCCCGGTATGAGATACGATGGAGCTGCAGTGGTAATTGATTACATTACCTCGCGTCATGATTCCGGAGGAAATCTGATGGTTGATGCTTTCGGAGCTTTTGCCAAGGGTCGTTGGGCTTCGATCGACAATATGGCCGGCCAGTACAATCAGGGACGTTCGGTATGGACAGCCAACATCAGTTATTTCGGCCAACGAAAAGATAAGTGGCTGCGGGATTATGACGAGACGTGGCACTATCCGGAGGCCGCCGTCAGCCGCCATGAGGACGGATTGCCGGTAAGCGTTGGACAGCACGGGCTTGAAAGTGCCGTCAACTATAATTATCTCCATCCATCGGGCAATGTGTTCAATCTACGAGTGGGCTTTGATCTGAATTACGAGCCTGAGAAAGAGGAGGGCGATCGCCGGGCGATGCTGCATATTTCGGATGCGGAAGAGCCGGTTCTGGTGACCGAACATACGCAAGAGCGTTCGGTCAGGCCGAATGTAGGGCTGTTTTATCAGCACAGGCTGTCGGAGAATCGTAGTCTGATTCTTGACGGGCAGACCTCCTACATGAGTTCCCGAATGCTTCATGAGTATGCCGAGAACGGAATCGGTGAGAGCAGCCGGGTGGAGGGCGATAAATATACGGTGAAGTTTATCGGAATGTATGAGGTGCGTAACGGAAGCCGCGTGTGGAGTGCCGGTGTTTCCAATAACATTTCCTTCATTGACAACACTTACAGACAGGAGGAAACGGTGAATGTGCGCGTGAACCAGTCGGAGACGGCTATTATGGGTGAATATACCGATCGCTTCGGCAACTGGGGTGTGAGGGGAAATGTAAAGGCCGCATATCGTCATCTCGGACAGGACGACAAAAAGATCGACAAAGTATTTGTGGTGCCGTCAATGGACATCTCTTACCGATTCCGGGAGGGATGGTTTGTGCGGTATTCGGCATCGCTAGACTACAAAATGCCGTCGGCAGCGGAAATCAGTGACGTAGAACAGCCGATACAGGCGGGGATGGTACGGCACGGCAATCCTGACCTGAAGCCGTTCAGGGTGACGGAGCAGGCGTTTGACATTTCGTTCGAGAGCCGTTTCATCGGGATTAATCCAAGGATTGAATACCGCAATGAGAATAAACCGATAATGGAGTCCGTGATATTCAAGGACGGGGGATTCGTCCGCACATATTTCAATCAGCGTTCGTTTGAGCGTCTGACGGTCGGAGGTGCTGTCTCATTACGTCCGTGGAAGGATCATCTGTCAATAATGGCCGAGCCGGTGCTGATGAGGTATTTCAGTCATGGCAGGGATTACCGTCATTGTCACAACATATTTCGTGTGGGGCTGAGCGTGGATTTCAGTTACGGAAAGTGGCTTGCCTACGGCAATATAATGTCAGGACCGGCCAACTACATGTATGGCGAGGAGATCATTGAGGAAAAGGATATGAATCAGATCATGACCGGTTATAAACGCGACAGGTGGTCGGTGCATCTGGGGGTGTTCAATGCCTTTATGAAGAATTACTGGATGGAGACGCGCAATCTCTCGGCTCTTGCACCCTATACGTCAAAGGCGCATAGCGGACGCAGCAGTTCATACATAGCCGTGAAGTTCAATCTGTCGCTTGATTTCGGACGCAAGGGCCGGGATGTGACGGTGAGGGATGACGAGCCGGACAACGATTCGGGAATCCTTACGGGGACGAAGTAACAGTCAAGTCAGAGCGGCAATATCATCTCGAACTGACTGGCTGCCGGGGTGATGTTCATGCTCCGGAGAAAGGACGGGAGAGTGGAGTTGTCCGCGCTTACGTTGAGGACCTTGATGAAGTCAGTGGAGAAGCGGGGGATTGCTTCATGGAGAAGGCGTGAGGCAATCCCTTTACGGCGATGTTCCGGGCTGACGGCAATTTGTGTCAGGTCACCGGTCGAGGGATCGAAGACGCAGTAGCCCGCCAATTCTCCGTCAAGGAAAGCTCCGAGGCAGGTGAGCGATGATTCACCGCGCACGATGGATTCAATGCTGTTCTGCCACGAAGGATCAAAGTCACGGAATGAGGCGGCCTCTTTTATGGAAGATACGTCTATCGGTCCGATGCGGCAGTCGGCATTGACGTTGATGGTGGTATGGATGCTGTCAATGGTCTGCCGGAAGCAGTCAAGTTCGCGCGTAACTTCAAACTTCATCCGACGATAGACGGCGATGGCTTTCTGATTGGTCTGCAACACTTCCAAGAGGTATTGCCGTATGCCGGTATCCTTTAAAAACGGCAGGGAATGGGTGAAGATTTCACCTGCGAGTCCCTGTCCGCGATATTCGGGTGCAGTCCCAGTACCGGTGTCGTAGGCTGTGGGGATACCGTTGAATTGACCGATCCCGTTGAGCGTGAATGCCGCAATCTCGCCATTGTCGAAAGCCGCGAACGAAAGGCGTGGGTCATAACCGCGTCTTATGAGCATGGAGCGGACTTCATCTTTGTCAAAATGGATTTCGTAGTCGGAAAAGGCTCTTTCAAATCCACGGAAGAGCGTGTCGAAATCTGTATGTTCTAAACTGCGGATTTTCATTATAGGCTAAGCGGAATATTGAATTTTCGGGATTGCATTATCGGCAATTCCATCATCGAAAAAATGGCTGAAAGGGGAAGTCAATCGCTCAAATCTCACTGTCGGGATGGTTTGATTGGTCTTGCCGGATTACCCGCCACGACGGAATCATCAGGCACATCTTTGGTGACCACACTTCCGGCACCTATCACGCAGCGGTCGCCGATGGTGACTCCGGGGCAGATGATTGCTCCTCCGCCAATCCAGCAGTCAGCTCCGATGGTGACCGGATAGGCATATTCCTTGCTTTCCCTCCGTGCGATATAATCCATCGGATGATGTGGGGTGTAGATTTTCACATCCGGACCGATAAGCGTATGATCGCCTATGGTGATGAATGCACCGTCGAGAAAAGTGCAGTTGGCGTTGATGAACACATGCTCACCAAGCCTGATGCCATGACCGTGGTCACAGTAAAATGGCGGACATACGATCGAAGTATCCGGAATTCCGGGAATGAGGTCTTTGAGCAATTCACGGTAGCCATCGTCGTATGAGCTCATGGACCGAAGTTTTGCAATAAGTTTTTTCGCATGGATAAAGCTTTCTTGCAATTCAGGCACGCTCATGTCGGCAAGCTCTCCACGACGCATCTTTTCCAGTTCATTCATGGAATATAGAATAATGGAAGTATTATGTTAACGTCCTAATATTTCAAATACTTGGGAAGTAAAATGACGGAACTCAGGGCTATAATGGATGTCGCAGGTTGTGCAGTGTGTTATATTTCCATCCTGTGTCCCCATGTCGTAGCGTATAGTTTCTCCTTGACCGTCTTTATAGAGAGATACTGTGAAAATGGGATAACCCGTGCGTCCTTCGGCATCCTCCTGCGACAGGATTATCTCACGGTTCTTCTCCACAAACAGAGAGTCGGCAAGTCCAATTAATTCTTCTGTTGTCGAAGAGGAAAGCGTACTGTCAGGTTTATTTTCAAAACGTGCTACAGCATCGGCATTGTCTTTCAGGATGATACTGCGTGTTCCGCCAACCTTGGTTGACACTTCAACTTTGATGGAATCAACACCATCTCCAAACTTTATCGCCCCTTTATCGGCGACACGGTCTGACGCTTGATTGGAAACACTGCATGAGGTGAACAGCAACCCCAATGTGGAAGAAAGTACTAATTGTGATGTCAGTTTCATGATTTTTTCTATAGTTTATTACGTTCTTGACTTACAAGATTGCCTACCGTTTATTATTTTCAAAATGTCACGGATGGATGGCAGGCTAATCGGCGCATCGCCCGGTAGAACCAAGAGTTCCGGATGCAAAGTTACGAAAAAAGCGGTTACACCAAAATCAACGCCGCAATACACGGAAGCAAACCTCTTCAATAACTGACAGGCCAATTCATTTCGTTCAGTGCGTACATCCCGAATACGAGGCATTCTACAACGGCTTGAGCGACTTTGACAAAGAGGCGTTCAAACGCTTCCGCCGCCACACCCCATGCTGACAAATCAGGAAGCAATGTCAATGTGCAAACTCAACTACGGCCACTCTTAGCACATGAGCATGTCTCATGGTCTTTGATCCAAATTATCCCTGAAAGAAGCCTGCTCTAACCTTAGTAGTATTATGCGACACATAAACTCACCTGTTATCAGAAAGGGGAGGCTATATGTGCCTATATCTGCAATCCAAATGAAATTGTCGGCAAGCATCATTGGATATGGTATGATTTTAAGACTGGTCAACCTCGATATGAACTAACACCGTCACCCGATGGCCGTTATATTCCCGATGCATTCCGCCAGCATGCTGCTTCATCCCAAGTATCCTCAACCTCCCAGTCGCAAGGAGTGGGAATAACTCTGTCATCGCCTTCTTTCAGAGGCGGAGTAAAAGACGATCAAGGTTTCGCCTCCGGAGCCGGAATATCAGATGTCATCGGCTCTGCCGCTTCGCCCCGCGAAGAATTCAAACGATGGTTGAACCGTCATCCCGGTCTCAGTATAGAAGAAGCCCTTCGCCGCTACCGAGACGAACAAAAGGCCAAGCAACGTCGCAAAAGACCGAGAATATAGCTACTGTCTTATATAAAAGTAAACATATTTCAGACAGTAAGACCTAAATTATCACAGTCTCAGACTGAAGTGTCAATATTTTTTAGTAATTTTACAAAATGAATGCAGAAAAGATTACGATACTCGCATAAGTGATAACTTAAAGAATCTCAATTCTTTTATAGAGAATATTAATTGTCTTTATGAAACTTTTGAGTACAGCGAAGTTATGCTTAGATCGCAGAGGCAACGTGTAAGTAAGGAAATCTCAGAAAAGTTGAAGAAATATGGACTGACAAAAGAATCATCGGAGGATAGTTTCGAGGTGCCACCTTCAGAAGTTCGTGAGATTATGCGTCTTTACAATAGACAAAAGCGCTCGACAGCTGCCTTTGACTTAATTCCTCGTAGTTACATCGTTTCATTAATTTCTCTTTTCGATGCTTTTATTGGAGGACTTATAAGAAACGTTTATTTGGTATGTCCGGAGAAATTAAATAATTCAGAGCAAAAAATATCTTTCGCTGAATTATCTCGATATGGTAGTATTGAAGAAGCAAAAGAAGCAATAATAGAGTCAAAGATTGAAACAATATTACGAGATTCTCATCAAGATCAATTTGATTGGCTGGCAAAAGAGCTTTCCATTAAAACATTAAAGCAGTTTGATAATTGGGCAAATTTCATTGAAATAACCCAACGTAGGAATTTATTTGTCCATGCAAATGGTATAGTGTCTACACAATATATTCAAATTTGCACAGCTAATCAAGTTCCTAATATTTCAGAAATAAAGAAAGGACAAAAATTAGATGTTTCAAGGCAATATTTTGAGAATGCTTATGCCATATTTTACGAAATTGCAGTGAAACTATCTCAAATGGTTTTAAGGTGTCTTCTTTTAAAAAAAGACAAGACTCTCCTTGAGGAAATTGATCAGGTTATGATTTCAATTATCTTTGATCTCATCCTTGAAGAGAGGTATCAGATTGCCATAGAATTATCGAAGTTCGCTTTAACGAGTAAATTTGAACATGTTAATGTGAATAGAATATTCATGGTACTAAATATGGCTCAAGCCTATAAATGGTTTGGGAATAGTGAAGCATGTGTAAAACTGCTTAATGATGAAGATTCTTCAGCATGGAATTCTGAATTGAAAATGGCTAAATGTGTACTTCTTGATGATTATAAAACTGCAATAGAATTGATGAAATCAATTGGATCAGGGAGTAAGACATTTACAGCTACCGCCTATAGAACTTGGCCAATTTTTAAAGAAATCAGGAAAAATGAGGGTTTTAGACAATTGTTTAAAACGACTTTTGGAGAGGACCTTAACAAAGACACTATATTCCGTACTAATTTATCTCAACAGGAAGCCGTGGTTGGCGGTGATGAAAGCCATGATTAGTAGGAGCTCTATAATGATGACATATTGTAGTATCTTTCATTTAGTATAGCAGTATTCGATTTATTCAAGCACAAATCAATGATTATGCCTCCATGAAGACAATCTGGATCGATGGTCGCCAAGGTAATTGTCAGCCCGTGTATATCAAATTCAATCCATACCATATGGTTCCGGGGTTTTATAGTTCCAACTCTGATGATCCGCAATGGTCGATGAATATACAATCGCATGGAGTCGGAATCACTCCGACATCGCCTACTTTCAGAGACGGAGCACAATACGATCAGGTTTCGGAATAGGAAGCAGAGGCATATCGGATGATTTCAAATTGTGGTTGAGCCTTCACTCCGGCCTCAGCATTGATGAAGTCCGTCACCGTTACCGAGACGAACAAAAAGCCAAACTGAAAGTCAAAGGTATGAATGTTTAGCAACTAACTTCTACGCCTCAGGAGGATTAATTCTTCCCGTAGTGTATTCAAATGTGCTATTGTGGTGCTTCCAATATTTGATTCTCCCAAAATCTTTTCGGTTCACTACATCTCAGAGATAGCACTGTAACATCATTAAGGTTTACTTCGCAACTTACATACGCCGTTTTTCAGTATTACAAGTTCCTTCGTCTTTATATTTTGAGCGAGTCTTATTAAAGACATTTCTAACTGAGAACACAATGTTTCGAGGTTAATGATGATTATATATGTAGTTTTGAATATCACCCCCTGTAGATAGTCAGCTTATCGCAACCTCTGTCTTAAGGAAGGTTATTGTCGCTTGATAGGAATGTTATTAAATCGTCGATGTCACGCTTAAAAGTTTGTAATTCTTTTTCCTTCAATGTCGGTGCATAATCAAATTCATAAGAGAAGACTGCATCTGACTCAACATTAAATGGTTCGACAAGCAATACGTTTGCTAACAACATAAATGATTTCTTTTCGTGCATTGCAATAAAAACTTTGTAGTATCTTTCGATTCTGTCAAGCATGAAATCCCGAATGAATTTTTCAAATTCTCTCTCTGATCGATTGACAGTTTCCAATATTGGCCATTCCTCCATTGGCGTACAGAATGGAGACGGAGATGTCTGCTCGCATGTCTCATTGATGAATAACTCATTCTTTCGTTCAAAAACATCCTGTAAAGAGATGTCATTTAACTCATTGGATAAATGAACGTAAGTGAAGAAATTCATGCTTACGAAAAGATTCAGCATTCTTGTTGAAATTTTGAGTTTTCATATTTGTTCGCAAAACGTAGTGACCTGCGTGGTGACCCGATTTGCAAAATAGCGGTTTGAGTTGTTATATTTGCAGAACCAAAGTGACTGATTGTGAATAACTGTGAACGTCAATGTTCAAACTTTTAGCAACCTCAAAAATATGGCAACAACATCCTCTCCAAAGTCATCGACGCAGTCGCTTCGCTCTGCGAAGAAGCTGACCCCTGTTTCATGTCCGCAATAAGGACTTGAAGAAAGATACTGCGACACTCTTTATCCGCATCCACACCCGCAAGGTGGATGTGCTAATCTCAACACTCCTGCAAGTGGAGGTATCAGAATGGCTGAAAGCTACGGCATCGCCACGTGCATGGCTTGCACATCAGAAAAAGAATTATCAGCTTCACGCCAAGCTGACACAGATTGAGGGTATCGTAAAGACGTATCTTGCGAAAGTCAACTTTGACCGCGAGGCTCTTGATATGGATATTCGTTACATTTCCGAGCCTGAAAAAGTTGAGGCAGAGCGCAAGGCAAAAGAGGAAGCTGCCGAAGCCGAAAGGAAAGCATTGGCGAAACGTGAGGCAGCGAGAGAAAAGGCACGATTGAAAGCCGAGGAAAAGAAACGCAAAGAGGATGAGAAGAATCGTCTTATCTGGTCATTCCTCGTTCAGTTTGTCGATGACATCAAAAGCGGTGCGCGCAAAATCGGCAGTGCCGATTATTCCGCCGGATCCTGTAAGGCATGGAAAAGCTACATCGGAGTTTATGAAGGCTTCGATCCATTGCACCAGTTCGAATGGGCAGATATAAACCGAGCTTTCGTTGCTCGTTACATCAACTATCTGCGTAATCATGGCTATATGCCGAAAGTTGTCAACAAGCATCTGACAAACTTGAAGGCTCTTATCAACGCTGCGTTTATAGACGGTGTGCATGATAACCAACGCGCGGCATCACTGATTGTAAAGAACAAAATAGAAGACCGAGACAAGGCGGTAGAAATCTATCTGACTGAAGCTGAACTGCAAGCATTGTATGAAATGCCGCTGACCGGGAAGAACGATCATATCCGTGATGTTTTTCTCATTGGTTGCTATACCTGTCAGCGTGTCAGTGATTACAACAATCTAAACGAAGACCATTTTGAGACCACCCGTAAAGGGACGAGGATAATTCGCCTCGTTCAGCAGAAGACAAAGACTGAGGTAACAATCCCCATTCTCAATGACAATCTCATTGCTCTCTTTGAGAAATACAACTATAACGTGCCTAAAGCCAATGAACAGGTCTTGAACCGCTACATAAAGAACATCCTTAAAGATTTATCGGAGACTGTGCCGTCACTGAAAGAAAAAGTGCCGACCAAACTGACGATGAAACAGAAGGATGCAATGCGCCGGGACAACATAGCCCCGGAAACAGACCTTAATGGCAATGTAATCGTTCCACGTTATGACTGCGTGACAAGCCACACTGCCAGACGCACAGGAATTACGAATATGTATCTGAGCCACAAGTACACCATCCTCCAGATGATGCACGTTAGTGGCCACAAGACCCAAAAGACCTTCATGGACTACATTAAGCTATCCTCCGAGGAGATAGCCGATGAAATTGCAGAGATGGCAAGGAAAGACAACGAGATGTGGTAGAATTATGCTGCTCCCCAAAAGTGACATTTATGTCAACTTTTGGGAGTGGCAAGATAGGATAAGGATAGTTTATTTATCATACACATCTATTCCGAAAATGTGGTCAAATGCCATATCTTAAAAATAAGAACAGTGACGAGGAATAAGATATGGATGAGGGCTATGAATTGAGGAATCAATGTATCAACTAATCTGTGTACATTATGAAGTCGCTCTTTTATAGCAATAACTCGAATACCGTCTTATAATATTTGTTATTTGAGGATTAAGCCAATTATACTAGAAAGTCGTTTTGGGACTCCATCTTTCTAATATATATTTTTAAATTTTTCAAATTAAAATCAGCACAATTCTTTAATGACGCAGTGACGACAGATTTCCAATGGTTAAGTCCGTATTTTTGTATAAAGGTTCTATGATGTGACTCTATTATTGCATTCAAAATGTCATCTCGCTCAGGAACATTACTCATAAATAAATCTCGGATAAGTTCTCCAGCCTCTTTGTTTAATCTATTTGAGAGTTGTATAATGGATATTTGATTAGTTAAAATTCCAGCTAAACGTTTGTCTAAATGACTTGGATCAATGTAAAATTCAAAAGTATAGTATCCAAATATAAATTGAGAACGAGCTGCAAAAAACTGAATTCCTGATGGGTATACCTGATAGTAGGGATGAACGAAATTTGTGCCAGTTGTTTTTAAATTGTTACATTTATAGCACATGGGTACAAGATTAAGTCTACAGACACTTAGTGCTTTATACCGACTTTCTGGTTTATAATGATCAAGGGTTGTTGGCTCGCCAAATCCGCAATAAGGACATTTAGGTACAGATTGAGATAATTCATTTCGGATAAACTTTAATCCCTCTCCTTTGTAGCTATCCCGGGTTTTAGTATATAATTTATGTATAACCTCTGCTTTAGTATGATTAAAAGAATCATGATCTGCATCTGATATATCACCAGAAGCAAGATCATATTTATGATATAGTTCTATCAGACCAGTCTTGTCATTAATAGATAACTGACCATTTGATTTTTGTATAACTTCATCAATATCTGAGATCGCAATCTCAAGGGATGGTTTAGGTAATTTCCACATCTTTACATAGTCATTATACGAGAGATTACATATCCTCGAAGTTGTAAACTAAGTTCGACTCCTAATATTTTTTCTATTTGCTTTATTGCAGTTTCAGGGTTATTTAGATTGTCGTTTTGCATGCTATTAACTATCTCATCGATAATATCATAAAATTCTGCTAAATCAGAATTTAGGCTAAAAACTTCAGCTTGAATTTCACTAAAAGTAGCACCAAACGTTTGAATTGAGGGTTTAAAGATTACTTTTTCATCTTTATTTCTATGTACGATGAAAACATTAGAGCTATATAATTCTCTAATTACGACTGGGGAATGTGTAGCAATTAACATCGCGGAATTATGTTCATTCAACAGATTACGTATGATTGTAAGATATGTTGATAATAAGGGTGGGTGTAGATGATTTTCAGGCTCGTCAAATAAAAATAATGTATTATTTTCAATATTCGAAATAATCGCAGATATAGAGTGCAAGACGAATTTCCATCCAGTTGATAATGCATTAAAATCACTATGTCGCGTATCTTTTCCCTCAAATGGATCGAGCGTTTGTAAAAACAATGGAATATCCCATAATCCAAGTGCTGTTAGATATTGATGAAAGCTTTCCCACTTTTTGCGTTTCTCATTATTCCGGTATATTATATCCATAGTCCTAACAAATTCATCAGCCAATGTAGCTGGGTCTTTGATGTAATGTGTAGCATAGCGTTCATTAACTACAATGTGGTGCTTTTCAGTAGTCTCTTTTGATATTTCGTTTAATCTTGTCGAATACTCTTTATTAATATCTCTGAGGCCGCAAAACACAAAACGTGAATCTGGGTTATTCAGACCCTCACCTATTAGCTTATAATCTGTAGCACTGATACCAGGAAGCGCAAAATTATCAAAAGCACTATAACTAACCATAATAAGTTTAGAAAAACCTATATCATTAGGTAGAATTGATACGACCGTCTCGTCTAATCTACGTTGGTCGGGGGAAGCATAAAGTAATCTTGCAATTCGATAGAGTAATGTGCTTTTACCACTTCCATTTTCTCCAATAAAAGCGACAATCCTACTTGGAAGCATAGAGCTATTATGTCTTCCTTCTGAGTAATCAAACTTTAAAGTTATATTATTCTTATAATCCTTGAATTTAAAAGTTATTGATTGTTTTAATAAATCATAATTAGTATATTCTGACAGAAGGCACTTTCTTGCATATGTAAGTACATAATTATCAATCGTAGTATCTCTAAGAAGGGACTTAGAAAAACAATCATCATTCTCCAATTGCTCATATCTATTATCTTGTGAAGACAATAGCAGATTTAGAGATTTGATAAATTGAAGTCGTCTCTCTTTTGTCCGAAGGATTTTACAAACATTTGAATATAACTCCTTTGACAAACTTAATGATACAAATGTGTCGGGCAGATTTGAAAAATAAAGATTGGGAAATTCTAACCTTAACAGATTTGATTCATATTCTTTTTGGCCAAATTTCATTATTCTTATTGGTCCAAAGTATTCTGGTATACCCTCTGTCTCGGCGCCTGCATAATGCAAGTGATACATCGTGTGGTAACCATGATCATTCCATCCATCTTCTTCAAGAAAGAACATCGGCTGGGTCTGTTTCCCTACTGTCTTTGATGCATCCTGAAAACATTTAGAAATAATATGAAATCTTATATAGGTAATCATCTTATAATCAAATATTAGCGATTGAACAAAGAAGTCATCATAATCTCATTCTGGGCGATTGCAGAATGTGAATTCTTCTTAAGTCCATAAGGCGAGACAAGTGTAATGTGAACAGCCTTTTTTGTTTTGGTAGCTTCAATAAAGTTACCACGACGACGGCGGAGTTTCATCTCCTCGTCTTCAGTGATGGCATACTCTTGCACGGAGAATTTCATTTCGCATAGATTTATTACACCATCGTTGCGGTCAATCAGTAGATCTATCTGAGTTTTGTCGATACCTTTATCTTCATCTGTCTCTGTTCGCCAGCTGTAGACATTAGATAGTACACCGGATATACCGAGAGCTTCCTTGATTTGAGCTATATGTTGAAGACAAACTCTTTCAAAGGCCAATCCACTCCATGCTCTATGCAAAGAAGAATCTATATTATTAGTCCAAAAATGAGAATCATTGTTTTTATTACCTTTCATATATTGAAAATAGAACAGCGTGAAGTTGTCTATAAGCTGATATAAAGCATCCTTTGATTGTTTTCCAATACAATTATATTTTCGTATAAAACCGCACCACTCCAATTCGTTAAGGTAACGGGTTAGATCTCCACTGGATTTTATTCCACTTGCCTTAGCCACTTCATCACGAGTAAGACCTTTGTTTTTCTTAGCAAGTGCTGTGACAACATTCATGTATGGCTCTGGATTATTGAAAAGTGATGAATATAACTGGTCATATTCATGACTAAGTCCTTCTGCATCCTGATTAAAGAACAATGCATCAATATTTTGCGCCATACTTAACTCTCTTTTGAGCAAACTCCAATAAAATGGGATACCACCCATTATCATATAGTTTTCCACTATCTGATAACGACTTAATCCCAAGTTGTTAGCTTCTGAATATTGTTCACATTCAGCAAGAGTAAATGGATGAAGCAGAATCTTGTTTGTCAGACGATTGTGTAAACCTCCATGATTATTAATAAGCTTGTTTACAATCCATGAGGTTGCCGATCCACATGCAATAAGAAGAATGTCTTTTCTTGCTGATGCCCAACTGTTCCAAAAATGCTCTAATCCGGATATGAAGTTGGAGCGTGGGGTATCCATCCAAGGAAGTTCATCGAAAAAAATAATCTTTTTCCCCTCTGGCAATGACCCGAGCCAATCTTCCAACGCGAAAAAAGCTTCATACCAGTTTTTGAACTGAGTATACTTCTTCCCAGAAACAGTCTGCAAGGAAGCGCGGAAGTTAAGCAGCTGATCTTTCATTTTTCCACGTGCCAACCCAGTATGTTGAAAGGTAAACGAGTAGTTAAACGTCTCCCGTATAAGAAATGTTTTGCCAACACGTCTACGTCCATATACAGCCACAAACTTAGAATATTCTGAGTTTGCTGCCTCCAATAGCTCCTTTTGTTCTGGTTTCCTTCCTATTATCATTGGGATTAAGTATAATTTCAATCGCAAAGTTAATAAAAATATTCGAGAAAACATCGTTATAATCCCCCAAAAGTAGGTGAAATAAGGTGGATTTGGGGGGTTATAAGCATATTTCGGACTATCTAAAAGGTTTGGACCATCCTTTTCTGGCCGTCCCCAATTCCTCTATCTATCATTAGCATCATAAGGTAGATGAGCATCATAAGGTAGATGTGCACAATCAAATGCTCTATCCGGGCTGAAAAATTTGGAGGATATGAGATGTGCGACTTAACTTTGCATGGCAATCAGAGATGAGAAGGAGCTCTTATCCTTGAAAATAATCCTTATTTCAGCAATTTCCCATATTTTTATGGTGGAGTAGTCTGAGTGTGATAGTATCTTTGCAGACGAAATTCAGAGGTCATGCCGGACATTACGCGGACCGAACCGGATCCTTTACGGACAAATGCGGACATAGACCGAAAAAATTTGTTTCGGATGAACCTTTTGAACTAATTTTGAGTTATGAAATCGTGGTGATAACTCATGTGTCCATAGCAGAGCTTTCAGCCCATCATAAGGATGGATTCTCTAATATTATTATGCTCTGTCGTGGCGGTGTATGTAGAATTAAGAAGCACTACGTTGAATGCGTCAGACCACACGAAGAGGTCTGAATGGTTATGCGTATCCGCTGGCGGATAAGATTGTCGGTGATAATCAGCCATAAGACACCTTCAGCTCTTTGACCTTGCTGTATCCATACGGTTCAAAGGAACGATTTCTAGTGAAACGTAAAGGTAAAAGAAATGTGGATTTCTTCTGAAGATTTGCAGATATGAAAATTTTTTCGTATCTTTAGGTAACAAGAGAGGGCAATGCCATCGTCCGACACATTGAATTATACATAGGTTAGTCCGGAATGAAGCTCTTGACGATGTGGGCCCGATTATGTTGCAACACTACTATGAAAAGGGTATCAAGACCCGGAAATGCTCGACAAGCCGTGTATTATGGCGGTACGCCCCGCCAGTCCGATAACAACTCGCCCTAAGGAAGCGATGCTCAACGGACTTAAAATTCCTCAGTTTGCGGCTTCTGAGACCCTGACAACGAAAGACTCTGTGGTGTGTTCAAGCACTTTAAGAGTTGGATGTAATGACAAAGACGCGCCGGATTTTGTGGATATAGTGGCGGCGTAAGTTTTTAATGTCATGCAGTAAACATCTGATTATTAGAAGTCAGGAATTCTCGCGGAGTGTGAATGAAACGTTGTCACGACTAAAACCCTATTAAAACTTAAGAAAAAGACGTGCTTGTCGCTATAAGTTTGCGACAGCCCTGATATATGTCCGTCCGGATAGGGCGGATAGATATTGTTGTTGTCTCTTGACACAGACGACAACGGCATAGCAAGGTACGTCTTATGCTGATCCGGTGGGTTGGCAACACTGCATGTTGGCTTCAATGGGAAGAAAGCCGACAGCCACCCTTATGTCCCTTTGCGGACCGTCTTTGTGCCTCAATCTTGTCGCCGGAGGCATGGAGATGTAAGTTTTCAGGCGATTTTTATTTAATTCATTTTTTTCACCGCAATGAATTTGTACTCCCTTCTTCAGGCTTCGGCCACCGATCCTGTCTCTCCCAATATCCTCCTCAACGTCACCCTTGCCGACCTCCATCAGCTTGTGGTTGACACAATCGACGCCACCCGTGAAAAACTCCTCCCAATCTACATGAAATCAGAGGAAGACCATCTACTGACCAAGAAGAGGTATGCTCGCAACTCGGCATCGGCGAAACCTCCGTCTGGAATCTCACCAAGCGAGGCAGACTTACCGCCGTAAAAGTGGGCAAGAGTGTCCGCTACCGCCAGAGCGAAGTTACCGATATTCTCAACTCCACCAACGACTGAGCCAATGAAAGAGAACATTTACCCTGTCACATCCGACATTCCCGAAGACCGCTTTGAGCGAATCGGTACGATCTACTACAAAATTTTACAAAAGCTTAGCTGTGGAATGATTATTATTTCAATGGCTATTCAGCATGAGCTATTTACGGCAAAAATTTGGATATAAAATCATATATGTAAGGAAAATATTTAGAGGACTTTTTTAGTTTTTTATAAAAAAAGTGGGCTTTTAAATCTTCTTTTACATTTCTAAACACACTATCTGTTTTACGATATGTTGGGACTATTTGCTGTTCCGCATCTGCGATAATCGATACAATTTCCCTTATTGAATCAAACGCAGCGTCTTGATTCTGGTTGCTAAGTTTGAATGTTATTTGCTCAAGTTCATTATCATCGTTCCAAATGAACACGATAAAGCATGGCAAGTCCGATGATTCTTTTAAGGAGAATACATCAAGGTATTTTCTGTTCTCATTCGGTTCACTCCAGGTTTGAACCATCATCCCTATGAACCCAGGAGGGAAGTTCGGATAACTATAATACCCTTGTTCCAATGGTCTTACTGCAAATATAGGCCACCGGGGTCCTGAAATCTCATCTAGCTCATTCCAAAAGTGAATATCCTCTAACACTTTTGCGATGTATGAATGTCTACGGGTATACATGATAAATCCAAAGATCCGAGAGGTGGAATTGTCGCACTGAGATCTGAGTTCTTTTAAACCAAATTCTTTTTCAATAGGAAACATATGGTATACGCTTAGAATGGTAATATGGTACAAAGATAATATTAATTATTCAAAGAATCAAAATTGTAATGCCGGTAAGCATTTGCACTCAAGTATTCAAAGTGAGAAATATCAATGAATAGACCTCGTAGTTTCGCGCAGTTTGAAACTATCAGTAGGGTTCGGAATGGGATGGAGCGAGTTTATGTTTTCGTATTACAAGTAATCCGAAAACGACTCGCCCCCCATTCCGCTCCCGATGGTCACAAACTTTAAATCCCCCAGACAATGAGACAAACCAATTCACGCCCATCAAAAGGGCGACCCAAACTCCCAGCCGAGGAACGCAAGTCAATCCTCGTGTCGGTGAAACTCGACATAGACCAGTACAAGGAGATAACCGACAAGGCATTCGTTGCCGGACTCAACCGTTCGGAATACATGCGCCATGCCGCTCTTCACTGTAAGGTGGTGGAACGGCTCAAACCGAAAGACGTGAAAGCAATCCGCGACCTTCAGGGCATAGCTGAAAACCTGAACCGCAATGCCAAATTTGTAAGTGCGATAATCAAAGGTGGAGCGAATGACGAGCAGTTTATCCGTACATATCAGGAAATGATCGCTTGCAAGAATTTCGTTCTTTCACTGATTAAAAACTACCGAGATACCCCCGACAGCCTATGATGGGAAAGATTACAAAAGGCAGCAGTTTCGGAGGGTGTGTCGATTATGTAACCCGCAAAAAGAAGGATAATCCTGACGGAACGCCATGCAGCAAGTGGCGCATAATTGATCTTAAAGATGTGTCAGACTTGGACGGAAGAGAAAATATCATCGCTTCTTTCGAGGATAACCGTGCCCTTAATCCACGTCTGAAAAATCCTGTCGGTCATATCTCGCTCAACTTCCACGCCGACGATAAAGATAAAATCGACGAAACAAAAATGGTGGAGATTGCTCGTAAGTACATGGAAAGAATGGGTATTGTAGATACACCGTACATAATCGTCCAGCATCTTGACAAGGATTATCCGCATTGCCATATAGTGTTCAGCCGCATAGATAATCATGCCGAGACAATCTCCGATAAGAACGATTATAAGCGAAATAAGGACATCTGTCTTGACCTGACAAAAGAATATGGGCTTCATATTTCTGACAACAAGCGACAGACCAACGTAAACAAACTTCGCGGAAACGAGAAAATCCGCTATGAGATTTTCAATGCCGTTGATGACGCTTGGAATGATAATTCAATCTCAACATTCGAGCAATTTGAGGCAAAGCTGAAAGCCTCAGGTGTCGGTGTGGGATATAAATTCAAGCGAGGATCGAGCGAAGTTCAGGGACTATGGTACACCCGAAAGGGCAAGCGTTTCCCTGCATCCAAGATTGACCGTCGTTTCAGTTATGGGAATATCAAGGCTCATCTTGGCAAGAACAGACCGCTACATCCGCAGTCGAAATGGATGTATGCCGATGGCACTATCGTACCCATTAGAAGTTACAAGGGGGTTCAGCTTACCCGGACGCAGATCAATGATTATGTCGCCGGAAAGACAATCAGGGTTGATGGTTGCCAAGGTAATCATCCGACAATGTATATCAAATTCGATCCGGATCGGATGATTCCGGGCTTTTACAGCTCCAATCCTGATGCTCCACAACGGTCGACAAGTACACAATCACAGGGAGCAGGAATTACCCTGTCATCACCTTCTTTCAGAGCCGGAGTACAAGACGATCAAGGTTTCGTCTCTGGAGAGGGAATATCGGATGATTTCAAATTGTGGTTGAGCCGTCATCCCGGTCTCAGCATTGACGAAGCCCTTCACCGTTACAGAGACGAGCAAAAAGCCAAGAAAAGCATGAAAGGACTACGACTGTAACGAAATATCTTATTCTAAATTAAGCTTGAGGTATTTTCAGTATGTAATATCCTGATTTCTTAAAGTATTAGACTGTATTATCAAGAATTTTTTGTAATTTTGCAGTTGAGAATTGCAAGATATTCTCAAGACATACGGAAGCTTTATGCTAATCTTGTAATTGGAAACCTGAGAAATTTCTACGAGCAAAGATGGCATAGTGGCCCTCACGCGAATAGCGTGGGCTGCTATTGTTACATCTGCTCACAGGTTTTCTCAGGACCTCCAATTACGACGTAGCTTTAGTAGTCCACTTTTTGTTTAAATATACATTATTAGATATGAATTGTAAGCATTGTGATAGACCCCTACTCGACGACTCCAAATACTGTCCTTATTGTGGGTCAGAGAATCGCTTATGAAATTCTGAACGAAGGAAATTTCGTATTCCAACAAATTTTTCGCTAAGAACAATCTTATTAGCGATAGCAATAGGAATTTGGATACTTGTATTACAAAATCTGGGAATTATCCCAGTAAGCCAACGAGTCAAAGTTACTAATGAGGTTGAGATAGAGGGATCTGTTCGTATAGATAATACCGTTGATGTATCTGTCGTAGATTATTAAAATGCAGATATCGTTTAAACAAATACTATGTATATTTGCATCAATAATTATTGGTGCGATTATTATTGTGCAGTTTCTGCCAAAACCAAAAATGTCTTTTTCTGACAAACAGGGATTAATCAAAACGATTAAAAAACTGAATATAGAGTTACCTCGCAAGATTGGCACTATTGGACAATTAGATTGTGTAACCTATGATTCCAACGTTATAATCTACCATTTTACAAATTTCGGAGATTCCTCAATAGACTCGTTCTATTAGGATAACTATAACGAAATTGGAGAAATTATGAAATATGGTGCGATTACATTGAATGGGCAACATAATGCTGGGGATAATCTTGCAAAACTTTTGGATAGCAAGGGACTAATTATGCGTATTGAATTCAAAACACCAAGTAATAAAATTTTTCAATGGAATTATACCGGAAAGGATATTTTGGATTTTATGAAATCAATTAGAATATCACCGACTGAGGCTCTCTGTACAATTATTGATACGCATATAAAACTGGCAAATTTGAGTCTTCCGATGGAATCGAACTATCTTGGTTGTGTTAATACAATTGTAACTAATTCTATATGATCTACGATGGGACAGGGTGAAAATTTACTCAAGATTTTACATGATAGTAATAATGTCATTTTTGTTTGTGAAACAAATGAGCAGGAGACTTCAATTCCCGAAATTCGGGAATATCTAAACAATCCATTTTTTATTGAGAATTTTGCGATGCTCCTTTCCGAAGATGCCAATATGATGGAATTTATGAATATGCTTGTACTATCACATTCATATCTGACATATCGAATGAAGAATGTTGCTTCTACCGATAGTGTAGATGTTACAATACCTTATGTTATATTAAAGAATAATTGTAGTCATCAACTTCGAAATCAATTATAACCTATGACTGAAGGACAATTTTATATTAGATTAATACTTAACGTTATAGTTGGTATTATGTTCGCTTATGCACTATATAAAATGGCAAAGCACAATAACCATGAAGCAACTCCTCTACCACACAAGGTTATGCATGTAATAGGCTGGATTCTCATAGGGGTTAGTATTATATGCCTTTTTGTATCTGTGTATTACTTGACTATTGTTGATTTTCCGCAACAGTTAAGAGGACCTTTTATTGGGCCAAATACAATTATACGCTTAGCTTCTGCCGTGTTTTACTGGGGGTATCCAACTTTAATACAGAATTCAACTCTAACAATGGCTTTGGCAACCTTTGACTTTCTTGGTATTGGTGCTTATTTTCTGTATTTCAAGAGTTCCCATAGCAAATGGTGGAAGAAGGTGTTAAAAATCTTTGTTGTCTTGTTACTATATGCTTTTATGGCATCAGCGACAAATTTCCACTATTTCGACTTTCCCGAATTTATATCTCCCATTTTGTATTGCATCCTTTGGATAGTTATTGTCAATCGTAAAGATAAGCCTATTCAGTCTGATAGGAATGAAATCGAATTTGTTAAAGAAGAACAGTTGGATATTTTTGCGAAATCCTTTTCGGGTGCATCAATAGATGATAGTGTTGTATGTTTAAATAGTGAAGAAGCGTCTAATGAGAATCAAAACCCGGTAACTGACAAAGCAACTCCTTGCTCTTCATTGGGAGAAGAAAAAGTAGATACCGTACCCACTCAACCGGATATGCAGTTTTGTAGATACTGTGGAAAGAAAATAGAAACCGATTCCTCTTTTTGTAAATATTGTGGTGGTAAAATTGTTGGTTCAAAATCAAGTATAATTGATTATACCCTTCAAATAATAAGAAATAAATGGGCTCAGTTTATTCAAAAAATGAGGCATGTACAACTGTCATTATTTAAGACTAAAACCAATAGAGGAAAAATAAAAAGGACAATGAAATGGATTGTTATTTCATTGTTATCACTGGCAATAATAGGAGTTTGTAGTGCAATATGTTATTATTTTGATGAAGTTCGTCCTCAACAAGAAGCTGAAAGAATCTTGGCGGATGAAACATCCAAGCTGAATAATCTTACAGGTGATGATTTGTTTGTTAAGTGTGATAATATCATACGTTATCATAGCATATCGAGATGTGGTAAAGAATGGAGAGATCGAGATAATCTAAATGATTTAACATCTTTGGCCTGGGCTAAGATATCAGTACTTGCTGAACGCGGTAATGCAGATGCACAATTCCTCATTGCTCTTAGATATAATGGCTATGATTTTAGTAGAGAAGTGTGGAATTATAATACGGAAGGATATAATTGTAATCCGTATTATGATATGGAAAAAGCTGCGTATTGGTATCTACAAGCTGCAGAGCAGGGACATAGTACTGCGCAGAATAATCTTGGACAGTGCTATGAAAATGGAACTGGTGTAGAAGCTGATATTAGAGAGGCAATCAAGTGGTATCGTTTGTCTGCAGAAAATGGCAATTCGTACGGGCAATTAAATTTAGGAGACTGCTTTAGGGATGGGCATAAAACTAAAGTAGGAGGGCATTGGGAGAAGGACGCTGAGGCGTACTATTATAGTTGGAACTATAAGATGGGGTATCATATGGTAGATGACTATGAAACAATCATTAAGCAAGACTTAGACAGTGCGAAATATTATTGGTACCTATCCGCTACTCAAGGAAATAAAACTGCCAAGGAACGACTTCAAAAAATATATTAAGGGTACAGATGAATTGGAAGCAAAATCTTAAACAAGCATTCAAAGCTATACGATCAAAAAGCAATTCTAAGCATGGATTACAGAAGAATTTATCTAATTATGATCAAAAACGTTTGAATATCTTAACAAAACAGCTGAACAACGAAGACTATAAATTTTCAGAGTGGAAGCCCTCATCCCAACACAAGAAGGATGGAGGTCAAAGGATTATTATAATTCCTCCCTTTTATGACAGGATTGTATTAAGAACATTGGCTTCATATGTATCCCAACAACTCAAGTCGTCGTTTGCAAAAGTTGACAATATTAGCTTTGCTTACCAGAAAGGTAAAGGAGTTCGTGAAGCTCTTATGCAACTAAAGTATCTTTATGCTTCAGGAGAAGTAATCCTTAAAGTGGATATTCGTAAGTTTTTCGACAATATTGATAAAGAAATACTTGCCTCTCTGCTTAATGAGTATAATATACGTGGTTTTGTTCGATCTTTAATTGACCAAAGTTTATCTCCAAAGTTGAAGATTAATGATTACTACGATGATGCTCTAACCCAAATAAAAAATGGAATCCCACAAGGAAATGCCATTTCTGCGGTGCTTAGTAATCTTATGTTGCTTGAGTTGGATATGCAATCAAAAATCAACGGATTTAAAATGGTAAGATATGCTGATGATATGGTGTTTATTTGTAGAAACATTGACGAAGCTCATTCCATTTTAGGCTGGGTAAAGAATTACCTCAAATCTCAACGGAATCTTGAAATATATCCACTAAGTTTTGAGAAAGATGCAAAAACACAGATTAAGCTTGATTCCAAGAAGAATAAGTTAAAATTCTTGGGCGTAGAATTCGATGGAGAAAGGCTGTTGCTTACTAAAGAGTGTCAAAGTAGATTTATTACAAAAATTAAATCTGTTGTAAAGTCAACAGTTGATACGGCTGATAAGATTGTTGAAATCAATACCTGTATAAGTCAATGGTGTGGGTATTATGCCTTTACCCACATTACTGATGCGCGTCTACAATTTCTCAGTAGGAAAATTAACAAATTATGTAATTCTGCGTTTAATGATAGTGTATGGGAACCCGTAGATTTGTCAAAGAAAATCAAAAAATTTAGAGAAAAGCAAAGTCGAAAAGGTTTAAAACGTTATCTGCCTCCGGCTAAGTTTGATGAAAAGTACAAGTGGTTAATGATATATGACTGAATTAATCAATATTGAACTTAAATGTGGTGACCAGTAGCGATTTTGGCTGAGGTCACCATATTTTTACCCTTCGATTATAGTTAAAGTCTGTTAAAGCTCACCTGTCTTGGGGGAGAGAGGTGGGTTGAACGGCAGCGAATGATGATGAATGATAGTAAATTAGATATTGATAATCAATATATTACAATGCTTGCGGGATAGATGTGCGTATCCCATAACACGCATAACATGCAATAATTCAGTGAATTAGGGCGGGTGTGGTGACTTGGAGGGGTATGGGTGAAAGAAAGACCGCTAACTCATTGAGAATTAGCGGTCTTCTGTGGTGCTACCAGCACCATTTTTATTGAATTGAAATGAATCTGTCTGAACCATTCTAAACGCTAATATTCTTATTATCAATACAATTAAACGAAACTGAATTTACTTGGATATGTTAAATTTCAAAATTTATAGGTAACTTTATAGGTAACTTATGAAAAGTTTACTATCTTTGCATTCGGGAATCGAACTTATTGAAATTCCGGCTAATTTATAAAAGTTACCTATTATGGCAAAGACTCTCTCCAGGTTCTATTTCCTAAAAAAGGATGAGAATAAGGATAAGGCAACTCTCTTCGTAAGAGTACAGGACCCGATACGCAAGATTGATGTTCAGTTTACCACTCGGCTTCGCGTATCGGTGCCGGAATGGAAAGTTGCGGTATCAACTGAAGACGCGTTGGCGCGTCATCGTAAGGAGTATCCGAAACTGCATGATAAGCTTGGACGCATTGAAGTTATGCTGAAGCGCGAAATGGATGCCCCGGAATTTGACCGCGAAAAAGTAAAGCAGGAAATAATGTCTATCGCTGATCCGGAAAAGTCTGAGATTATGCGTCGCCAACAGGAGGCGGAGGTTTTGGCAAAAGAAAAGGCGGAGCGGGAGCAGCGCGAGGAAGCAGAAAAGGCTCAACGTGCTGCCGCTGCCGAACGTGCAAACATCTGGAATTTCCTTGACCGCTTTGTAAATGACATTAAGACTGGTAAGCGTCTCAATGGAAATAACCCATATACTCCCGGTAGCTGTAAGGCTTGGAGCAGTTTCCGAAAACTTTATAACGGTTTCGACCCTCGCCATAAATTGACATGGGCAGACGTTGACAGGGAATTGGTAACAAAATTCCTTGTTCACATGCAGAGACTGGACTATATGGGTAGTTCCGTAAACAAATACCTTGTTTCTTTCAGAGCGATGGTTGGTTATGCTTACGAGGACGGTCTGCATAACAATGACCGTGCATTAAGCTGTTTCTCAAAACGTAAAGTTGAGGAAAGCGACAAAGCGGTTGAGATATATCTGACGGAAACGGAGTTGCAAGCATTGGCAGATATGGAGTTGACGGGACTTAAAGACCAAGTCCGTGATATTTTTCTCGTTGGTTGCTACACTTGTCAGCGTGTCAGCGACTACAACAATATCCAGCCGGAGGATTTCACGACAACGGCAAAAGGTACACCCATAATCCGGTTGATTCAGCAGAAAACACGCAACGAGGTGAAAATCCCCATAATGAATCCCAACCTCAAAGCTATATGCGAGAAATACAACTATCGTCTGCCGTCCGTTGTTGACCAGATTTTAAACCGCTATATCAAGGATATACTGAAAGACCTCTCGGAAACAGTGCCGACATTAGCTGTTAAAGTACCCACCAAACTGACGATGAAACAAAAGAAAAAGGAGGAACTTGGCGAAATGTCCGTCGAACGCAACGATAAAGGCGAAGTCCTGATGCCCCGTTACGATTGCGTTACCACCCATACCGCTCGACGCAGTGGCATCACCAACATGTACCTATCCCACAAATTTACCATCGTGCAGATGATGCACGTCAGCGGCCACAAAACCCAAAAGACCTTTATGGACTACATCAAACTCTCCTCCGACGAAATCGCCGACGAGATAGACGCAATCGTCAACGGTACGAAAGAAGATGTGTTCTGACAAAGAAAAGATTCAATACAGATATGAGACTATGAATAAAGATGAATTGATAAAGTTGTTGGAAGATACGATAATTCCAGCATCGTGTACGGACATGACTCCGTATTTACAACCTATTGCTGATGCTCTAATGGAAGTTATGCCGGTTCCGTTATACCGTTTTCGTACTATTAACGAATACTCATTGAGTGCTTTTGACAAGGATCTAATCTTTTTCTCACGAGCTAAAAATTTCAACGATCCGTATGATTCCCTGCTGACCTCTCCCAGCTTTGAGGATATAATGAAGTGTCCCGCTGAGAGTATTGCATGTTTCATGAATGCATTTAGAGATCAACTATTGAAAGGCATGGAAATTCCTCAAAATATAAAGGATCTATTCCCACCCTCTTTGTTGGACCAGATGTTGGGTTTTATGAAGATGCAGTTAGAAGCAGAGGAAGGTGGAGAAATGACAGAACCTAATTGGCATGAAATTCAAGCGAAGCTCAAGGATATGGTAGCAAACTTTGCAAATGACCTACGGGACAGCGAATCCTATGCTTGCTTCAGTGAATCTATAACATCTTCTACAATGTGGGCGCATTATGCCGATTATCATAAAGGATTTGCGCTCTCATACGATATGAAATCTTTAATTCTATCTAAGCCTAATGGAATAATGATTCTGCCGGTTATATACTCCGATGTAAGATATGACGCAACCAACTTATTGGGTTGGGCTACAGCGAAAATGTTAGGATTACCGATGAATCGTATCGATCAACTGGACAAGATAAAGAGTGCGTTGTATAAATCTTCAGAATGGGCTTATGAGAAAGAATGGCGTCTAATCAACTCCGCAGATCAAGCTCATACTCATCCAAGTTTGAAATACGCTCCAACTGGAATATACTATGGCAGTAGGATTTCAGAGATCAATAAAAAGATCCTGCATAACATGGCTATTGAGAAAGGGCTGAAAGAGTATGAGATGTATTTGGATAGGAGTTCATCTGATTACCAGATGAGAATACGACCGTTATCAATTGAATAACGCGCATTTTCATTAGCTTGATCCATATTCTTCACGTTTGGCGTCAAGTTAGAATTCTACGCTTATTATCTTGTGCCCTGAATTTTGCCCTGACTTGGGGAAGTGACTTGGGGGTTGACTTAGGGGTTGTCTCCCAAGTCAACCCCTAAGATTATGTTTTTCTTTTCATCAGCCCATATATAGTATAGTTTAGTTCATCGGGCCTATATATAGCCCGAACCAAACTAATCTTACTTCTATTATCCACGACGGTGCCAAATGTGTGTAAAAAATATGCGATTTGGCACACTGATGTAGGAAATACAGATTAATTAATCCGCGACAGTGCCAAATCAACAAAATTACACCCACATTTGGCACCTTCGTGGGTTTTTATTAAATTTGCAGCCTAAAACAAATTCTATGATAGGAAGAAAGCAAGAAATAGAACTCTTAGAGCAAGCATATCATTCTAACCGATCAGAGTTTATCGCCATCTACGGTCGCCGCCGAGTTGGCAAGACATTTCTTGTAAGGCAGTTATTTGCTGATAAATTTGCCTTCACGTACTCAGGAATGCCGAATGTTTCGACTAAGATTCAGCTACATAATTTCTATAGAGAATTACTGGCGCAGGGCTGCCAGGCTCAGTCTGCTCCCAAAAATTGGACGGATGCGTTCTTTATGTTAAGGGAACTCGTTGCATCTAAACCGGAAGGCAAGAAAGTCATATTTCTTGACGAATTGCCTTGGATGGATGGTCGTCAGTCAAGTTTTCTTCCTGCTTTTGAAAATTTCTGGAATGCGTGGGCGTCTGCTCGAAACGATATCCTTCTGATAATATGTGGTTCTGCCACATCATGGATTGTGAAGAAAATTCTTCATAATCGGGGTGGGTTGCATAACAGGCTAACGAATCAAATCTGTCTTCAGCCCTTTAATCTGAAGGAGTGCGAGGATTATGCAAAAGAAATGGATTTACCATTGGACCGCCAACAGGTAATCGAGGGATATATGGTATTTGGTGGAATCCCCTTTTATTGGTCGCTTTTTGAACGGAATAAGAGTCTGACACAGAATATTGACTCACTATTCTTCGGAAGGAATGCTAAGTTGAAAGATGAATTTCAAGAACTCTATAGGTCATTGTTTGCAAAACCGGAAGTCTACGTTGAGATAATAAAGGCTCTCGGCACTAAGAAAGTTGGAATGACCCGAGATGAAATTATTAGTTCGGCAAAACTTGACAGCGGAGGAAAGTTGACAGCTTATCTTGAAGATCTGGAAAATTGCGGATTCATCCGTCGTTATCAGGCCATCGGTTCAAAGACAAAGAATGCACTATATCAGTTAGTCGACAATTTCACGTTATTCTATTTCCGTTTTATGGATGGAAAGAATATTACAGATGCCAATTACTGGTCTAAAATACAGACTGCACCTTTATATCATAACTGGTGTGGACTTGCTTTTGAGCGGGTATGTCTCTTGCACTCAGATCAGATAAAGAAGGCACTTGGGATAAGCGGTGTAATCACAAACGAATACTCATGGCGTACCGCTGCAAATGATGAGCATCTGGGAGCACAGATAGATCTATTGATTGACCGTAGTGATAAAGCAATAAACCTTTGTGAAATTAAATATTCCGACGGACCATATACGATTGACAAGAAATATATGGAGAATCTGCGCAACAAGGCAGCTCTATTCCGGCAGCTGACAAAGACTCGCAAAGGAATTGCCCTGACGATGATAACAAGTTCCGGACTTGTGAAGAACTCCTATTCAATGAACAGCATCCATTCGCAAGTCACAGCCGATGATTTGTTTGTGGACGCATAATCATAGAATTATATTCTACAACATTAGTAAGCATGGAGAAGAATATACCAATAGAGGATTTTGATTGGGATGCCTATGTCAATCAAGGTTCATCACAATCGACAAAAGAGTCAACTGAAGAAACTACTGTTATGGACGAAGATACAGTAGTTTCCGGAACTGTTGTTTCCATCAACCAGCATGAGGTTTTGGTTAATATAGGTAGTCGTAATGATGGAATCATATCAGCAAATGAATTCATATATAATCCAGAGCTGAAGGTTGGTGATGTCGTTGATGTATACATAGAATCAAAAAGTGATTGTCTAGGTAATTTAATTTTGTCACACAAGAAAGCAAGAGAGTTAAAAGCTTGGGAGCGGTTAAATGAAGCTCTTGACAACAACGATACGATAAAAGCATATGTTAAATGTCGTACAAAGGGCGGCACAATTGTAGATGTCTGTGGGATAGAAGCATTTATGCCAGGTTCTCAGACTGATATAGTCCGGGCGAATTTAGAAACTTTTGTGGGTCAGACTATAGATGTTAAAGTAATAAAGATAAATAAGGGCTACCGTAATGTTGTTGTAAGCAGAAAAGCTGTTGTAGAGGAGAATCTAGCAAAGAAAACTACTGATAAAGCATTGCTGAAGGAAATATGGCAAAAACATACAGAAGTACAGGAACAAATTCTTAGACAAAGAACTGCTCCTATTGTTATTTTGCCGGAAACCACTACTATTATCAATGAAAAATTGTATGTCAGAGTTGATACCTCTGATGCCACAGAAGAATTGCAACAACAGATAATTGATAGTTTGGACATTGATTCTTCAGATTGTCACTTTGAAGAAGGCTACATCATTGCTCCAATCTCTAACTGGCAGAAGCTTGATGAATCTGCGAAAGCCAGAATAAGCACTAAAGCCAACAAAGAGTATGTCACGTTCACTTACAACCCTGTAGTTGATGGCAGCGTTGTTGATAGACGTGCTCAGTTTACTGGTGTAAAACAGTTGCTGGATAAGCTGGAAGTAGAATATGATTTTGACAAGAACAATCGCCTGCAAATATCCATTGAAGAGTTAAACAGACTGAAGGATAATGAAGAATTCATTAATCTTCAATTGGCTTTGCCTGATAGAGCATCCGCTATCATTCCTACATACCCAAGCATAATTGTTTATCTGGAGAAAATATGCCCTGGTCTTAAACTGAGTAATATTGAAACATTCAAGAATAATAGGAAGAAAAGGAACACAGGTGTAAGTATAGACAAGCAAGTGTCTGTAGAAGGTGGATATTTTTCTCAAGAATTCTTGGATAAGATAAAGCCTGTGTTTGAATTGCAAATGTGTAAGGTTGAATTTACCTTTATAATTCATGAGGATGCTCTTAACAATTATGATTGGCAGGCAAACAAGCTTGGACTGCCTAAGCTAAATGGCAATACAATTACCTTCTATAAGAATGTAAAACGTCCTAAGTTGCAAGAAGAGGTAGAAGAGATGGCAGATGATGTTGTGAATGTGGAAGACGAAGGTGATGACGCTTCGGATATTGCTTATATGATATCGTCAGAGTTCTTTAATACGAAGGATACTACCGATTTTAACTTTGACTTCTATCTCTGGAATAAACTGATGAAAAGATTGTTCGGTCAGGATAATTATGATTATACAGAGAAGTACTATTACAAGTACCGTGAGAATAGAGATTGGGCATCGGTAGAAGAGCTTGATAAGTTTAATGATGACCTGCACGTATCGTTTAAGCCGTCAATTGAGCATTCGATATCGTCAAAGGGTACTTCAATCGGTATAGATTTCAATTGGAAGGAAAAGAGCCTTCCCGAACTTCTTACTGAGTTGAGCAGAGACTATCCGTTTGTTGATTTTGGTTTGTTCAAGAACGGTCATAAGTGCAACTTCGACGTTCAATATAGAAAAGCAGATATGACAGAAGTCATGAATCAACTTCATGATTTCTCTAATGATTTGCATCTTGAATTGAAGAAGAAGGGAACAGAACTTGTATTCTCACGAGAATTCCAGAAAATAGAAGACCTATTGACGTTTAAGACTCAGTTAATCCATAAACTACAGACATTTGATCAATCCAGATATTTGTGTACTTTATCAGAAGTGCCTTCTGATAAAGTTAAACTGGCATATTTCAATGATATTGCCAGCAGAGAAGAGGATAGGCTGGATGCAGCGCGAGAACTCAAAGGTGCTGATTTTACAGTTGGAGGACTGAAAATCGGCAAACTGATAAGAACTGCAAACTACCCGGAATTGGTCTTAGATATATCTGGTGATTTTTATGAAGTTACCAAGCAATTGTTTGAAGACACTGATGTCACGGAAATAACTCCAGACCTTTCGGGCGATTTGGAGAAACTGGCACGTTTGAAAGAATCGTTGAACCGAATCGTAGAAGGTCGTGACGTAGAGAATTCCTCACTTGGTACTTTCATCTTTGATGCTTCTAAAGCTGCAGGTATTAAGGATTATGAAGAGAAAATCAGATTAGAACTACAAGAAGTAGACAAACACCTTCTGAATAAAAGGATTGCTAATAATGAGCCACAAAAAGTTGCCATTGCAAAGGCTATTCTTGCTCCAGAATTGTCATTAATCCAAGGTCCTCCGGGTTCTGGAAAGTCAACGGCTATTGCCGAGCTTATTTGGCAACATGTACGTGAGAATCAAAATACGAGGATTCTGCTAACATCGGAAACGAATCTTGCTGTTGATAATGCTATAGATAGAGTAGTGAATCCATATCACAATTTGGTTAAACCTATCCGTATTGGTGACGAGTCTCGTCTGGAAACAGAAGGTCTTCAATTTTCATATTCCGCCATGTACCGCTGGGCAAAAGGTGAAGACATTACAGTAAAGAAGAAGTCTTTTGACATTGACGATGATGACGACGATGATGTTGCTATAGCTGTAGAAGATACTGTTTATGAAGCACCCGAAAAGTTAATCCTTCTGAATTGGATGGAGAACATCAGTAGAAGAATGGATAAGGACGGTATGCCAGAAGAAGCTCAAGAGCTATGGGAGGATCTGCTGGAGAATCCAACAGACAATCTTAAAGGTCTATTTTTTGACAACTACGTTGCAAACTGTAATGTAATAGGTGCAACATGTAGCTCAATTGGACAGAAAAACATAATCCTTACTGAAAACATAGCTACTCAGAGTAAGAAAAACAAATTTATTCCGACCGCATTCTATAAGACTTATAGAAGAGTTTTCTCACAAAGAGATAACGAATACAATCCTAAAATTAGATTTGATGTTGTAATTCAGGATGAGTCAAGTAAGGCAACTCCAGCGGAATTGTCCCTACCTCTGATTTATGGAAAGAAGAATATTATCATTGGTGACCATCGACAGTTGCCTCCAATGATCTCAAAAGAGTCATTCACTAATTCTTTTGATTATCTGATTAAACACGCGAATGACAATACTGAATTGCAGCGAATAAAAGAACTGAAGAGTTTTGTTGTCAAAAACTTCAATGTCCTTGAAATTTCGCATTTTGAGCGATTATACAATCAGATAGATGAAAGACTCAAAGGCGTTTTTAACTATCAGTTCAGAATGCATCCAGCAATAAATGAAGTAATAAAACAATTCTATAAGGACGAAGGTGGTTTGGAGTGCGGTTTGGTTTATCCAAAAGACTTGGGAATCAATGACCCTGACTATATCAATAATGGAGCATCAAGATTCCATGGTATCACAGCAGGCCCTATTGATCCCAATGTTCATGTGTTGTGGATTGATTCTTCTTCTCCAGAGATGCTTGATGGTACGTCAAGAGTAAATTATGGAGAGGTTGATATTATTCGCAAATTGCTTCGTGAGCTGAACGACTCGGATTCATTCCATGAGTATAATAATAGATGGAGCAGTGTTGAGGACAAGCAGATTGGCTTGATTTCATTCTATGGTAAGCAATTGCGACTGCTCATGGAAATGGCAAGAGAATTCAACCCTAACGAGATGCCTATAAGAGTTAGTACTGTAGATAGATTTCAGGGAATGGAACGAAATCTTATCATTGTATCAATGGTAAGAAGCCACTGCCTCCAAACAGAGAAAGGGCAAAAGCCGAATTATACGAAATACGGAGAAGATGGTTATCCGAAACAGGAAGATCTTGGCTTTGCTCAATCTCCAAACCGATTGAATGTTGCTTTGTCACGAGCAAAACGTTTGCTGATAATCGTTGGTGACAGCCAACTCTTTAGAACAAAGGCAATTTATGATAATGTGTACAATACAGTATGCAATCATGAAAATGGTAAAATTTTAACAGCTGAGGAATATGGATTATAAAGAAATTATCAATAAAGGTAAGCTCGTTTATGCTTCACGTTCCACAGATTCTAATTTCCGTTTGTGGAGATTGAACAAGACGGCATGTTATATTACCTACTATAAAACAGTTGAACTGACCAAGTTGGATAAGGTCCTACTGATGACCATAAAATATAACGGTGGTTCTATCTATGAGAACAGGTTAGCTGGTATTCTTGGATTCAACGTTCAGGATGATTTTGACGTGATTCCAAAAAGATACAAAGATGCCGGAGAGGTATCTATCTTTGGCGGAATCCTCTCTGAACTAACAAAGTTCGCATTGATCAGTAATGTCGATCATAAGGTTTCTGTGACTCCATTAGGAGAATTGGCTCTTAAGAAATGTGTTAAATACGAATTCTATTCGGGGGCACAGCTATTGAACGAATGCTTTGACCTGACTCAAAAGACAGAAAAGGAGTTCCTGTATTTCCCTTTCCGAGACTCTCTTGGTATCGTATCGAAAATTCAAGGAAGCAAATTGTTGCCTTATGATGATTTCAATAACAATACAATTGAAGAAGAGTTGTATGGCACTCCAGAGGAATTTGTGGCGCGTTTGTTACTGCAGTCAGATGATAGTGCTTCGATTTTCAGAGCTAAGGCATCAACTGATGCAAGAATGGGTGAAGCTTATGTTGATTTTAGATTATATGAATATAATGGTCAAAAGTACCCTATAGTCTTCTATCAAGATGAAGTCTCGTTGAAAGCTAACGATTTGTTGTTCAATGACTGTAACGCTCAATACATTCGTGATAAAATTCATATAGGAGAATACCTGTGCCTGGTTAGAGAAAGTGGTATGAAATTGACTTACGAGTCTTTGTACCCTTATATGGATGTATG
This sequence comes from Duncaniella sp., assembly GCF_029056165.1. Lineage (NCBI taxonomy): Bacteria > Pseudomonadati > Bacteroidota > Bacteroidia > Bacteroidales > Muribaculaceae > Duncaniella > Duncaniella sp. Next base: position 110,459 of record NZ_JAIDBW010000030.1, read on the forward strand.
GTCATTGGATGATTTTCTGGATAGTGAGTATTTAGACTGGAACGACAAGAGACTGTTTGACAGTATTGCAAAAGTTGCAAACGGAGCCCAATGGTCAAAGATTTCGTCAGTATGTCCGATAGAATCATTAAAGTTAAACCTTAAGCAATATGAGGAATCATTAGACTGGATTGTCATTTCGGAAAGATTTGATGATGACTTTATTGTTGAGAATGCCACAAAGTACCCATGGGACTTTGAATCTCTGTCTGCAAATCGTAGTATAGATTTTGTCAAGAGAATTATTATTATTCCAGAACTTCACAATAATACTATTGATTGGGACTGGGAGACATTGATGACTAAATTGGAAGACGTGTTCGTTCTTCAATATATCGAAACCATTCCGTTTGTTATGTATTCTCAAACGGAAAGATACTTATCTCTACATCCAAAATCTATATGCACATATCCAGCTCGCAAGTGGGACTGGAAATTCCTGTCGTTGAATTCTGAACTTGGATTCATCCTTGATAATATATCTGCATTAGGCAAATATATTTATGTAGAGGATGTGATGCCTCGTGCATTCTCTGACAGTAGCTGGGTTCATTCATACTGCGAATCTAGTGCGTTCGCTTTTGCTGTCATTGAGAGTAAAGACCGTCTTGTAACCAATTACAATGCAAACAAGGCTGATTATCAATGGTCAATAGAATTAATTGATTGGCATGAGAAGATGGGCTTCATCACATGGAAATCTACTAATTATGCAGATGGCTTTGAATGCAATCCTAATATTGTATGGAACTCTGAGTTCTTTGAACATTATAAAGAAAAGGATTTTAGCGTTAAGGGTCTAAATCACATTTCTGCTTCGGTTACAGAATGCCATATCGTTGATTCAAATATTGACTTCAAATGGTCGTGGTCGCAATTGTCTCGTAGAGATATTGTTCTGAACGATATTGAATTTATCAAGAAACACATAACTTTTCTTACTCTTGACGTGGTAATTTCCAATCTAAGAGAAGATTATGTTGATCAATTGTATGAGGATTCTTCGTTTAGGACGATTGCATCAGCAAAAGAACTATGGTCATTGGTTACAGAAAAGGTCTCTGAAGGCATAATTCGTAGGAACTTTAATGAGAAGAATTGGGACTGGAAAGTCCTGACCAGGCGTTTCTGTGCCAGTATGAACATTACTCAGTTAGGTGATAAACGTTGGGTGGACAAACTGGACTGGGACTATTTGTCAGAACATCTTGATATAATAAAAATCCAAGAAAATCTGTCATTATATGTTGACAGATGGAACTGGAAATGCATTACTTTACGTGCAGAACACGATTTTATATTATCGAACCTTCCTGAGTATTATGATTCATGGGACTGGGAGTCTCTACTGCAAACTATTCTTACAGAGGAAGATCTTGCCGATGAAAACATAAGAATACAGATTGCTATCATTCTGTCTAAGATTGAAGACAATACACATTTATGGGCTTTGTTCACAAAGCGCTACTCAACTGAAGACATAATATCTTTACAGAGAAACATGTCTTTGAGGGCTGTTAGATTTGAATGGAACTATAGCGATCTCTATAATCGCTCTGATTTTGAGATTGAACAATATCTACAATATTATCAGGAGGATGGTATTCATGTAAATTGGGATGCACTTTCCTCATCAAAGGCACTGAATCGTATCTTAAGATGGGATAAGAATATAGCTAAAGACTTCAATAATTGGGAGGATTTAGTTGTTTCTATCCTTGAAAATGAAGATTATGATTGGAACTTTAAGTATCTATCTACTCTAACTTCAATTAACTGGTGTGATAATATTCTAAAAATCAGAAGTGAAGAGTGGGATTGGAACTATCTATCAGAAAACAGCAAGTGTTTTAGTTATAATCCTAAGCGCCCCAAGGAGCTGATTAAACATATAGAAAAGTTTGATAAATATCTGAATTTTACTATATTGTCTGAAAGAAGAGATGTAAGACTTAGCATTGATGCAATCTCAGCCCATCTTTCATATCCATGGGATTGGAATATTATTTCACAAAACAAATCGCTTGCTCTTTCTGCAGAGTTTGTAATGGAGCATAAAGATTTTGATTGGAATTGGGCTACACTTTCCTCTCGAAATGACTGTATTTTTACAGCAGAGTTCATCATAGAAAATAAGGATAAGGATTGGAATTGGGCAATACTGTCAAAGAGAAAGGAGATTATTCTAAATACAGATACTCTAATTGCATTAGTAACAAAAGAATGGGACTGGAATGAGCTTATACGACGTAAGGATATTGAATTTACCCCCAACCTACTAAGATTGATAATAGATAAAGATCTTAACTGGAAGACTATTTCACAACGTGATGATTTCTACCCAACATTGGAAGTACTCAATATTCTAAAAGATAAAAGCATTGATTGGTCTCAGATTTCACGCCGTGAAGAGTTGGCTGCAAATGTCATATTTGCGTTTAAAGATAAATTGGACTGGAAGGTATTATCTAAGAGTTCCCACATTGATATCTCCAATCCTAAAGAGCTTGAAAGATATAAAGAATATCTTGATTGGAATTTTATTTCTAATAGTCCTAATCTGTCGTTGACGGAAGAGGTTCTTGATGAGTTCAAGGATTACTTGAACTGGATTATTGTATGCAGAAGAACTGATTTCATTATTACTGCAGAAATCCTTGAAAAGTTTGAAGTGAAACTTGATTGGTCTAGAATTTCAAAATCAGGCAATATTGAGTTTACACAGGAAATCGTTGACAAATACAGATACCGATGGGATTGGGTTTCATTATCAGAAAATCCAGCATTTAGAACCTCTGGTGTAGAAAGTTCTTTTCAGAAGGAATTCAATCTGATGAAATTTTATAACGAGTTGAAATCCAACTGTCATGGAAAGCCATATGTGTATCATTTTACCCATATGTTTAATGCAATTGAGGTAATGCGAACTCGTAAGATTCTGAGTAGAAATAGGGCAAATGAACTTGGGCTTCTGAAATACGATGCTGCAGGTTCTGTTGTTCACCGATCAGCAAAAGCACATCCTTATGCAAGATTTTACTATAGAACAGGCACCCAGACTCAGTTCTATAATGAATGCCTGGGTAAGCAGAGAAATACAAAATATTACCAGCGTGCATTAAGCAATGGTTTGCCAATGTGTCCAATGCCAGTATTCTTCAAATTTGATTTGCAGGAAGTATTGTCTAAACGTGCAAATTTATGTTCATATAGCACCGGCAATCTTCAGACGAATTGGGCAAGTGTGTACAGGATAATTGATGACCCATATAAAATTGATGCTGTGCATTTATATAGCCAAAACAATTATGACGAGGTGGTTAGAGACAAAAAACAGCAGGAGTTTTTGGTTAAGAATGAGTTCGATTTCTCTGACATAAATGATTATCAGATTATCTGCTATGATAGAGAAGAGACGGATATTCTACGTTCAATATTTAAGGACGACCCTATATGTGAACATATTTTCTCTAAATATGAAGCAGAGGATGTCTTTGAACATGAAAATCCTCAACTTTTATTTGATATCGAAAATGACGAACTTTCTATAAACACAAGATATAATGGAGATTATATTTTCCAGATAGAAAGTAATAATATCACAAAAGTTAAGGTTCATAACACAAAAGACATCAAATTCGAAAAGAAGAATATTATTCAATTGTTTAATGAAGTTTCTGTAGAACTTGGCGATACTCCTTTTGAGGTTTATTACGTCAATATGAGTCCTGCTGCTCGCTCACCGAGATGGTTGGTGTATAAGCACGAACCTATAGTTCGTGAAGTAAGATACACACGTAGTGAAGATATCGAAAAGTATCTTGGCGTTAGTTTTGATGACGATGAGTTTTCTCCAGAAGAACTTATTACAGCAATCGAAATAATAATGCCAAAACTTGAAGAATTGTATAATACGAAAGTGCGCCATTATATTATTAAACAACACACTTTACTCGTATGTCAGCAATTCGAAAAGTATGCCTTTGAACTAAACACAAAAGTGATGAATATAGACTTGATGCGTTTGGTTTTAGCAATGCATGATATCGGAAAGGCTATGGACAGAGCAACCCAGCATACACACACTCTCTCCTTGATAAGGGAGTTCTGGTCAAAAGCTCCCTTCACTGACTATGAGCTGAAACTTGTTGAAGTTCTATTGAAGGATGATCACCTTGGCAATTTCTTCCAAGGAAGATATGATTGTAGTATGCTCCAAGATGAAATCAAGAAAGATGCAGAAGATCTCCAGATTGATGCATCATGTTTGCTACAACTAAAGATGGTACTATATCAATGTGATATTGCTTCATATACAAAAGATGCAGGTGGCCTGAAATATCTGGAACACATGTTTGTGTATGAAAATAAAGAAAAGATATTCGATGAAGAAAACGGACTTTTGGCTATGTCTGCTGAGTATTGGAGCCGTTATGAACAATTGAGATCTGTAATAATATGAGTAATATAACATTCACGAAAGGAAATATCTTCTCATCAGATAAGCAAACTATTGTTAATACGATAAATTGCGTCGGAGTAATGGGCAAGGGGGTCGCTCTTGGCTTTCGTCTCAGATACCCGGAAATGTATGAGAAGTATAGAGAATTATGTAAAACTAGACAGATTGCTGTAGGTAAATTATGGCTATATAAGCAATCGAGAGAAGGCTTACAATGGATATTGAATTTTCCCACAAAAATTCATTGGAAATTTCCTAGCAAGATGGAATATATAGAAGCAGGTCTTCAAAAATTTGTTGACACTTACGAAGAAAAGGGGATCACATCTATAGCATTTCCGTTATTAGGTACACATAATGGCGGTTTGGATAAGATTGAGGTGCTAGATATGATGCATTCTTATCTTGAGAAATGTTCAATACCTATTGACATATACGAATACGATCCTGAAGCACCTGATGAATTATTCAATCAGTTTAAAGAGAAATGGATATCAATGTCGATACTCGACAAAAAAAAATTGGGTATTCGAGCGAATCAGTTAGAGACCATAGATACTGCCATAAATAATAAAAGTATCTGTTCTATGACAACATTGTCAGAATGTGATGGAATTGGGATACTTACTTTGCAGAAGTGCTTCAATCTTGTTATTGAATATAAACCGCAGCCAACATTGGATTTGAAGTGAGAAGTCTAACTGTTATGTTATAAGATAGTCTTCACTAGACACAACGATAAGGATCAATAGTTATGAATAATCAAAGCCACCGAGAGTCAACATCCTCTCGATGGCTTTGGTGGTTAGTATAGTCGGGGGCCTTTTCGGCGTTGTTTAGCTTTTTGTTCGTCGCGGTATCGGTGTAGGGCTTCGTCAATGCTGAGACCGGGATGACGGCTCAACCATCGTTTGAAATCGTCAGATATTCCATCTCTAAAGGCAAAACTTTGATCATCGTGTGCTCCGCCTCTGAAAGAAGGCGAAGATATGGTAATTCCCGCTCCGTGTGATTGAGTAGTTGTCGACTGTTGCGGAATATCAGGATTAGAGCGGTAAATGCTGGGAATCATTCTGTCTTTATCGAATTTGATATAGACGGTCGGATTCTCGCCTTGACAACCATCGAGGCGGATTGTCTTGCCGGTTACATAATCATTGAGTTGTGTCCGGTTAAGCTTAACTCCTTTGTAGCTTCTGATTGGAACGATAGAGCCGTCAGCATACATCCATTTGGATTGCGGATGTAGCGGTCTGTTCTTACCGAGGTGAGTCTTGATATTGCCGTAACTGAAACGG
>NZ_JAIDBW010000031.1:0-20200 GCF_029056165.1 Duncaniella sp.
TCGCTGAAGGCCGCGGAGTAGATGTGCAGAAAGTCAATGACTGGGCTAACAATCTCGTTGCCGTCCAAGCGACCGAAGCCTATCTCCCCGAAAAAATCGTCGATGGCCTCCTCTACCGTCATGAATTTGATCAGCGTCTCGCCGATCTCACCGGACAAGATAAGGTCAAGAATCTACGGACCGTATCGACAGCCGACTATGCAACCACCATCGACAACTCAAAAGTGGGCAACGGCAAGGGCGCGAACATCGCCGTGCTCTATGCCTGCGGTGAGATTGTCGATAACGGCGATGACGAAATCAGTTCATCCGCTATGGTTCCGGAAATCCTCGATCTCGCGGAGAATGAAGACATTGACGCTCTTGTGATGTATGTCAACTCCCCCGGCGGTAGCGCATACGCTTCCGAACAGATCTGGGAGGCTCTCCAGCAGTTCAAGAAGATCTCCGGCAAACCCTTCTATGTATCGATGGCCGACTATGCAGCATCGGGCGGTTACTACATCAGCTGCGGTGCCGACAAGATTTTCGCGCATCCTACCACTCTCACCGGCTCTATCGGCATCTTCGGTATAATCCCCAATTACGAGCATCTTGTCAAGGATAAGGTCGGCATCAACTACGTAACAGTAGCCACTAATCCCGACGCACTGCTTCCCGACGGCAGCAAGCCTATGACACCGCGACAGGCAAATGCAATGCAAGCTTATGTGGAGCGTGGCTATGACCTCTTCACCAAACGCTGTGCCGAAGGACGCCATATCTCACAGGACTCAATCAAGGCAATTGCCGAAGGCCGTGTATGGGACGGAAGCGAAGCCATAAAGTTAGGACTTGTTGACCAGCTCGGAGGTCTCAACGATGCGATTGCAGCAATAGCCTCGGAACTCAATGTGGAATCCTACACCATCAGCACCTTCCCTTCAGTCAAGTCAAAATGGTATGAACAGATCATCGAGACTGCCGGGACTGATATCAAAGCCTCATTCATCCGCAGTGAGCTTGGCGAAGCTGCTTCAATCTATGAGACTGTCCGTCAGATCAAGGGAATGGCACCGATACAGTGCCGGATGGAGTTCACGGAACTCCGTTTCTGACACCAACGGCGTTCCTGACAGACTGAATGCTTATCTCCCCGAATTAATCGGAGCTATACGGTTTGAAGCCGGATGGTTCTTATTGTCAAACCTACAGAAACAAAATTTTGGCCCGTAGCAAACTCTTATCCATGCTCCTGCTCTATCCCATCTCGCGTCTTTACGGGCTGGGTGTAGCCGTGCGCAACAAGATGTTTGAGTACGGAATGCTCAAACAACAGGAATTCGACATTCCCATCGTGGTGGTCGGTAATCTCGCAATGGGAGGTACCGGAAAGACTCCCCACGTAGAGTATATCGTCGAATCCCTTCTCGGCCGATACAATGTAGGAGTACTGTCGCGCGGCTACAAACGCGCCACCAAAGGATTCGTGCTTGCCACTCCGCAGTCACGTCCGGAGGATATCGGTGACGAATCATATCAGATCTATCGCAAATTCGGTCCCGATATCACACTTGCCGTTTGCGAGAAGCGAACGGAGGGCATCACGAAGATGCGTGAAATCAATCCTAAGCTCGATATCATAATCCTCGACGATGCTTTCCAGCACCGCTACGTCAAGCCTTGGGCTTCCGTGATCCTGACCGAGTACAACCGTCCGGTGTTCATGGACAAACTTCTGCCTTACGGACGTCTCCGCGAGTCGCCCCGCGCACTCAACCGTGCGGAAATCGTGATCGTAACCAAATGTCCTCCCGGCATGAAAGCCATGGACTACCGTCTGTTTGAGGAGAATCTGAAACTGTTCCCCTATCAGAAACTTTACTTCTCACGCTATAACTACGGCCATCTCGTCCCGGTTTTCCCGGAGGAAGCTCCCGACATCCCGTCGCTCGATGCCCGCAGCACGGACACTTCCGTGCTCGTGATCACCGGCGTGGCCAACCCGAAACCTTTTGTCCGTTTCCTGCGCCGTCAGAAACTTAAAGTGAAACTCAAACGTTTCACGGATCACCACAACTTCACGTCGTCGGACATGGAAGAGATCTCACGACTATTCGACGGACTGACTGCCAAACGTAAATTTATCGTCACTACCGAGAAGGATGCTGTACGCATATTAAACAATCCCTACTTCCCGCATCATCTCAAGAAGTCGATATTCTACGTCCCCATCAAAGTCGAATTCATCGACCGTGGAGAGCCCGACTTTACTTCAGGGCTTGAGAAAACTATCCGCGACTCACGCTTGTTTAAAGCTTAGCGGCCAGTATGCCTCTTTTTATACCTCTTATTACTAAATGAGGACAAATAAGCGACTGCTAACTGACCACCGCCATCCATAATCATCAATATCATAAGAAACATGTTAGAAAAGATCAAGCAGACAGCAGATTTTCTCCGCTCGAAAGTGGATGAAATGCCTACTACAGCCATTATCCTCGGAACTGGTCTCGGTGCGCTCGTTGACCATATCGAAGATAAACTCTATATCCCCTACTCCGAAATCCCCAACTTCCCCATCTCTACCGTCGAAGGCCATAGCGGCAACCTCATCTTCGGCCGCCTCGGTGACAAGCGCGTCATTGCCATGCAGGGCCGCTTCCACTACTACGAGGGTTATGACATGAAGCAGGTCACCTTCCCTGTGCGTGTATTCAAGGCACTCGGAGTGGATACCCTCTTCGTCAGCAATGCTTCGGGCGGCATGAACAAGGAATTTCAGGTTGGCGACGTGATGACAATCACGGATCATATCAACCTCTTCCCCGAATCTCCCCTCCGTGGCAAGAACTATAACGAGCTTGGCACACGCTTCCCCGCCATGACCAACGCTTACGACAAGGAACTCATGAAACTTGCCGATCAGATCGCCGAGGAAAAGGGTATCCGACTCATGCACGGCGTATATGTCGGTGTCACAGGACCTACTTTCGAGACCCCTGCCGAATATGAGTTCTACCGCATCATCGGTGGCGACTGTGTGGGCATGTCAACCGTTCCTGAAGTCATCGTGGCCAACCACGCAGGTATGCGTGTCTATGGCCTCTCCGTGATCACCGACCTTGGCGGAAAGGATGTGACCCAAGTCCCCACCCATGAGGAAGTACAGCAGGCCGCGCTCATTGCCCAGCCCAAGTGCCTTGAGATCATGAAGGAACTCGTCAACCGCTGCTGAACAAGTCAGCCGTCATACTTGTAATTAATACGATAACGGATCAACCCGATAGAGTTTAGGGCCATCGCTTGCGGTGGCCTTATACATATCAACCATCCACACTTCCACGCTTCTAATCCCCCTACTGTCACAATATGGAAATATCAGAATTAGGCGAATTCGGTCTGATCGACCGCCTCACCAAAGGTCTTGACCCCGTCAATCCTTCAACCATAAAGGGTGTCGGTGATGACTGTGCCATACTCCGCAACCACGACACCGATATCCTTGTCACTACAGATCTTCTCCTCGAAGGTGTCCACTTCGACCTCACCTACGTCCCGCTCAAACACCTCGGTTACAAATCGGCCATAGTAAACTTCTCGGATGTCTATGCCATGAACGGCCGTCCGAAACAGATCACTGTATCGCTCGGCATATCCAAGCGTTTCACCGTCGAACACATCGAGGAACTTTTTGCAGGCATACGTCTTGCCTGTGAGATCTACGGCGTGGATCTCGTCGGTGGCGACACTACTTCCTCTCGTCAGGGACTCGTCATTTCCATTACCTGTATCGGCGAAGCTCCCGCAGACAAGGTCGTGAAACGTTCAGGTGCAAAAGATACCGACCTCATCTGCGTGTCAGGCGATCTCGGAGCAGCCTATATGGGATTGCAGCTCCTCGAACGCGAGAAAGTGGCGTCCGCCGGACAGAAAGACTTCATCCCCCAGTTCAACGGCAAGGAATATCTCGTGGAGCGTCAGCTAAAACCTGAAGCACGCCGCGACATTATCGAGGAGCTCGACAAGGCCGGCATAGTCCCCACATCCATGATGGATATCAGCGACGGCCTCAGCTCCGAACTCCTCCACATCTGCAAGCAGAGCGACACCGGATGCCGCATCTATGAGGACCGTATCCCAATCGACTACCAGACTGCAATCATGGCCGAGGAACTCGGAATGAATCTCGTGACCGCAGCTCTCAACGGCGGAGAGGATTATGAACTTCTCTTCACCGTACCCCTCCACTATCATGAGCAAATAGAAAAACTCCCCGGCGTGAAACTCATCGGCCACATAACCAAACCCTCACTCGGATGCGCCATGATCACCCGCGACGGAGCTGAAATACCCCTCCGCGCCCAAGGCTGGAATCCTCTCGCCGCTCCGGAGAAAGCGTAAAACAGAAATCATCCTCCACACATTTATCATTAGGGCCTATCCTTAAAAGATGGCTCTTTATGACACAATAGATGCAGGGATGATCAAAAATCTCTAAAATAAAGATCTCAGACCAAGCATATAAGACAATAAAAATGTAAAGTCTGAGATTTCTTTTTCAAGTCTAAATCCGTTTCGTTTATGTGGAATTTTTGGAAAAAAGCATCAAAAGAAAGCACTACCCCGAAAGTGAAACCCTCCGGTGAATTTTCAGTCTTTATCCCGGAGGAAACCCTTCAGCTGGCCGACACGAAAATCGACGGCAAGCCCTACGTCTGCCTGCTGAATACATCAATCTTGGATCTCTCACCCAAAGACCCTTTCCGGTGGTATCTGTCACTCATCATACGATATGAAAAGACTGTCGGAGACGAGATGCCAGATAAGGCTGACGCTGCTATCATGCAGGATTTCACAGACTATCTGCATGATCTCCTCGCCGATGACAAGGACCATCCGAACGCCCTGTACTTAGGCAGGGTGACAGGTGCGGGTAAGACACATGCCATGTGGTACGTGAATAATCCCGAAAAGGCAAACAGCCAGCTCCAAGCCATCATTAAATCCGGGAAATATCCTCTTCAATTCGAATATGTAATGGACGAAGATCCCGACTTCAAAGAAGCACATTGGTGGTTAGGATAATTAACGTGGCTGCGCCAAAATAGATATAAATTCCGGATTGTAGGGCTTGCGCAAGCGCAGGCCCTACAACGGAGTTGATTTTGACACAGTTCATTTAAAATCAAAAAAACAGCGTCATTCAATATCAAAATCAGGAGGCCTACGTTCACACGCAAGCCTCCATAAGGAACATTTGTTTTACAAAACTTTTACAATCTTTTTTACCTGAAATTGTACTGTCGTCATTTTGGTTCTTTTGAAATCCGGATGGCAGCTCCGCCGCCGGGCGCAAGATTCTGCTTCAGTTTTGTTCCGGGTTTCACTTTGACAGTCCTTATGCGGTAAGCCTGCGGATTATCCTTCCAGTGAGCATCAGGCGCATCCTCATAGATGGTTGCCACGTACTTTTCACCTGCAGGCAAGAAGCTGAGATCAATCTCGGCAGTCCTTCCGTTTTCATCAGTGATCGCACCGACGTACCAGTCATCCGAGTTCTTGTCGAGGCGTGCAACGGTTATATACCTGTTAGGCTCGGCTTCGAGATATTTCGAATCAGCCCAATCCACAGGGACATCCTTTATGAACTGGAAAGCATCCGGGAAACGCTCGTAGTTCTCAGGCAGGTCACACGCCATCTGCATCGGCGAGGGCATGGTGAGATAGAGCGCAAGCTGACGAGCGAGCGTTGTGCCAGCCTGCGAATCCTTACCCTCTCCATAATAACTCATCTTGGTCTCGAACAGACCCGGAGTGTAGTCCATCGGACCTCCTTTCAGACGGGTGAAGGGGAGGATACAGGTGTGTGACGGAGGATTGCCGCCCATCGACTCAAATTCGCCACCTCTGGCCGACTCCTGAGCAAGCCAGTTGGGATATGTGCGGCAGAGACCTGTCGGGCGCGGAGCTTCATGGCTATCGACCATAATCTGATAATCGGCTGCACGTTCAATGACGTTGCGGGCATGATCTACCATCCACTGCGAGGTGTGATGTTCGGAACGCGGGATGATAGCCCCCACATAACCGGTCTTTACAGCATCATAATTGTTATCCTTCATGAACTGGAATGCGCGGTCGAGCTGAAGCTCATAGTCAGCGGCATTGGCAGCTGTCTCATGGTGCATGATGAGCTTCACTCCCTTCTCCTTCGCATAGTCGCGCAGTTCCTCTACATTGAAGTCGGGATAAGGTTTGTCAAAGAGGAACTGACGGTTCTTTCGGTAACCGGCCCAGTCTTCCCAACCTTCGTTCCAACCCTCCACGAGCACCCCATCAATACCGTGCTTGGCGGCAAAATCGATGTAACGCTTGACGTTTTCGGTATTGGCCGGATGACGGCCGTTAGGAGTTAGCTTGGTATAGTCGGTCACACCGGGTTTCGCAAGAGGATCGTCGGAATAAGCCCAAGTTTTCTGATAACCGGTAAACATCTCCCACCATACACCCATGAACTTCATAGGCTTGATCCATGATGTATCCTCTATCTTACACGGTTCATTGAGATTGAGGACAAGCTGCGACGAAAGTATGTCGCGGGCATCATCGCTGACAATGAGGGTTCGCCACGGAGTGCTGAAAGGCAATTCAAGATAGGCACTTACACCCAGACGGTCCGGGACAAGGTGTGACTTCATTGTGTAGGTCTCAGGATCTACATCAAGGAGCATAGCGGGATAGCCGTCGAGAGCAGCCTCATGAACGTTGATATATACACCGTCGTCCGTCTTGAGCAGCATTGGCGTCTGGATGGTCAGACCTTCTACGCGCTGCGCTTCTGAATGCTTTCCATAGCTTTCAAGAGCCTCCGGAAGATCTGTAAACGTCGTTTCGGACCACAGGTATTCGTCCGTGTCATAATCGCCGGGAATGCAGTAGAGCTTATGATTGCCGGTAAAATTAAATTCCGTAAGCTCATCCTTGACAGTAAGATGGTTCGGGCCTTTCTGTACAGGGAGCTCGTAGCGGAAGCCGAGTCCGTCATTAAACAGGCGGAAGCGTATGGTCATCTCGCGCTGGCGATCTTCATCAACCAGATTGACAGCCATCTCCTTGAAGTTATCACGGATCGTGGAGTATTCGCCCCACACAGGTTCCCATGTGCGATCCACAGTGATTGTATCAGTGCCGGCGATACGGAATCCGTCCGTCAGGTCCGTCTGATCGGATTTAAGGCCCAGTGCGCTTGCCTCCACCACCGGCTTGTTCTTATAGTCAAGCGTGTAATAGGGAGCACCCGAAGGAGTAAGCTCCACACGCAGGACGAAGTTGCCATCCGGTGAAGTTATGCTCACGGCCGCCATTTGCATGACGCCCGCGAGCATACAGAGTGATATCAGTTTTTTCTTCATTAAAAATCCGAAAGAAGATTAGTTCATCAAAATAACGTAAGCGTATGGTTCAAGCTCAATCTCGACAGGAGCTGTGACCGAAGTACTCTTGATGAGATCGGTCATAGCTGCACCGGCAAGAACGATCGGAGTTCTTACGGTCTGCGTGCTTCCGGTAACGTTGACCGCTACAAGGAGATTATGACCGGGAATGGCACGCGTAAAGCATACGACAGAAGAATTGGAGTAGTCACGCAGTTCGCCGCGACGCACTTCAGCCGAAGCCTTGAACGCAGAATTGATGCTCTTATATACGTCTGAGAGAGGGGTCGAGAAATCAAGCGTCCTGTAATCGAAGAACGAGAGCTTGCCTGAAAGACCTTCGACATCCATTGAGGAATAGATCATAGGAGTACCGTTGAGCATTGATGCGAGAACGTAGGCGGCAGGTACACCTTCAGGCGATCCGAACATGGTGGCGACATTATTCTCAGCAGCCACATCGTGATTGAACACATAGCGCAGGATCGACTTTCCGTCGGGAACTTTTGCGAGAGCTTCCTTGGCCTCCTTGACAACGTTGGCAGGCTTGCCGCCGTTGAATGCAGCAGAGATTGTGGTTGCACTCTCCCAGTCATAAATCATATTGAAGCCATCGGCATAATACTCAGGATTGGCAGTCTCGGCGAGCATGATCATATCGGGATTGATTGCACGGAGATCCGTGATGACATTGCTCCAGAAATCCTGCGGAACACCGTCGGCATAGTCACAACGAAAACCGTCGATCGACAGCTGGTTCACCCAATATGTCATGGCATCCTTCATGGCCGTGCGCACCTCTGAATTATCGAAGTTGAGCTGAGCCACATCGCTCCATCCGGAAGGCGAAACGATATTGCCCTCGGCATCCTTCATATACCAGTCGGGGTGCTGGGTGATCCAAGGACAATCCCATGCAGTGTGGTTGGCAACCCAGTCAAGGATAACCTTCATCCCCTTGGAGTGAGCCGTGTTGACAAGGTTCTTCATGTCATCCATGGTTCCGTAGCGGGAATTGAGTGACGTGAAATTACGGATACAGTAGGGAGAACCGATACCGTTGAGCTCACCAGTCTCATAGACCGGCATCACCCAAAGGATATCACAATCCATGTCGGAAATGCGCGTGAGCTGGGCGGTCAGACCCTTCAGGCAGTCATTCTCACCGAAGAAACGGGGGTTGGCCTGATAGATCACGTTTGTCGAAACTTCGTCGCCTATCACAGGAGCAGCCGGATTGGCGGGCATATCTATCTCGTAGGAAGTGCAACCGGTGGCGGCAAAAGCTGCCACCGTTGCAATGATTGATGTTATCTTGTTCATGGATCTTACTTCATTTCAGCTTTGTCGGGATTAGCGACGATAAAATAATTTTTGTCAAGAGTGATCGAGGCAGCATCATACTGCGTACCGGCATTGTTGTTGAAAATCAGATTCTCGGTCTCGCCGTTACCCTCGACAGTGATAACCTTGTAAGTAACGCCGTCAACGGTCTCGGTAGCTTCAGGCTTCACGCCGGGCCAGCCGCCGAAAATCTCCTTATCACCCCATGCATATACATAGAAGTCAGTCCATCCGGTCTTATCCTCGATATAGATCTTGTATTCGCTTGTCGGAGCTTCCACGATGCTTGCCCCGTCAGGATTTGCTACGATGTAGTAATCCTTGTCAAGAGTGATGGTCACAGCATCATACTGAGTACCGGCATTGTTGTTGAAGATCAGATTCTCGGTCTCGCCGCTACCTTCGACTGTGAACACGAGATAGCTTACTCCACCGATTTCCTTGACTTCGGTTGTCGATGCACCGGGCCAACCGCCAAAGATCTCCTTGTCACCGTAAGCGTAGATGTAGAAGTCGCTCCAACCGGTGAGATTCTGCACGTAGATCTTATACTCTTCAGCAGGAACAGGTTCGGGATCGGGTTCAACTGTTCCGGGGACGTAAGTGGCAGGATCAATTTCTACCGCACGGTTGGACGATAGTTCGACATAAACGTCGCGGTCAAGATTGAAGACAACCACGTCGTCAACCTGCTTGCCGCTGCCATTGTTGAGAATCACATGCTCCTCAAGACCTGCATCGCAGTTAGCCGCACCAAGGTCAAAGTAAGTATATGTCACGCCGTTGATGACCTGAGTACCGGTCGGTGCCATGCCGGGCCAACCGCCGTTAAGGTCGTTCACCGTACCCCACATGTAGAGGTAGAGATCATCCCATCCGGAATTGTTGACGACGAAGATCGCGTAACCGTCATGAGTCACCACAGCAGAAGGATCGAATTCGGTGACTGCGCTCGGAGTGAGTTCAAGATAGAAATCCTGATTCAGTGTCACGTTGAAGTCGGGGAGCTGCTTGCCGTTGCCGTTATTATTGAAGATAAGGTTAAGGTTAAGACCTTCGTTGGCCGCGCCGGTATCGAAATACTTGTAGTTGACACCATCAATGGTCACCTTGCCGGTAGGCTTCATGCCGGGCCATCCGCCGAATGCCTCGGCATCGCCCCATGCATACATGGCGAGTTCGTCGTACTCGGAATTATCAACTACATAGATCACATAACCGTCATGAACGATTTCATCAGGATTCTGAGGTTTGTTGAAGTAATCAGCCCAACGATAGACGAGGACATTGAGACGCTGACCAAGTGCCGGAGCTTGGGTGTGGATCACGGGGGTGTTCTCCAGCGAACGCTCCTCACCCTGCTCTACGGAATAGAACGTGTAACCGTCCGCAAGGGTCTTGCCATCGATAAAGTCGGCAGGATTCAGATAGACGCCCCACTTCACATCCGTGTCGGAAGCCTTCTCAAGTTGCCAGCGGGGATCGCCGACGGCATCCATGCCACCGTTGAACTCACCTATGATGTAGATTTTGTCTGTTGCAAGTGTCCCCTGAGGCACGATGACTTCAAGAAGCTGATAGCCGGGACGCAGCTCGAAGCGCGGAAGCTCGCTGTCGAATATAATCTCATCCTTCGAACATCCTGTCAGGAAAGGCAGGAGCATGAGGAAAAAGATACCGAATATATTGAATTTCTTCATTTTTGACTGATTTTTTTAATAGTTAGGATTCTGAACAAGACCCGGATTCACCATCAGAGCCACCTGCGGGAGAGGATACCATTCGTAACGGCGGTCACGCTTGGCCGGCATCTGACGGTCTGTCTCTGTCGCACGTCCGAAGAACCACCACTGGCCCTGTGTGAACTTGTCGAAACGGCGGAGGTCAGTGCGGCGGCGGCGACCTTCATCAAGGAACTCAAGACCCCATTCGCTAAGCATCCAGTCGGCGTCGAAGGCTGTGAAGCCGGGGCCGGGCTGCTCGATAGTGTTGACATCAGAGGGATTGTAGTAACGCTGACGCACGTCATTGACCAGTTCCTTCGCGCTGTTTGCGTCACCTGCACGGAGCTTGCACTCAGCAAGAGAGTAATAGACCTCGGCGAGACGGAATTCAACCTGATCGGCATCACGCCAGTCAAGACCGGTGGATGAAGGATAGATCGGATAACGGAGGACACGGAATCCGGAGTTGGTCTGTCCCCAGCGAGGACTCATCACGGGTTCGAGCGCGCGTCCGAGACCGAGGAAAGTACCGACTTGGTCAACATAAATCAGAGGTTTGTCCTGAAGGTCGGCATCGGCAAGCACCGGTTGACCTGTCACGTAGTTGATCTGTGCGCCCATTGCGAAGATACCCTTCCAGTTACCGGCTGCATCGCAGGTGAACGGTTGCTTACGGATATCCTTGTCATTCATGCGGTCAAAAGGTGCGCCGAGTTTGTCACCGTAGTCAAAAAGGAAGCTCTTCGCACCCTCGCTACCCGCGTTGGGGACGAGAGTACCGGTGTTGTCCTTCGACGGTACCATACACGTACAGTTCCAGCCACCCTGATCACATGAGAAATCAAACATCTCATCATAGTTGTAAGGGAGGAAGGGGGTGTTGCGGTTATTGTTGGTCAGGCGACCGGCTTCCATCTGGAAAGCAAACACGACTTCAGAGCATTTGTCATTGTTGATGCCATAGATGTCACGATAATCTGCGGCAAGGTTATATGTACCGTAATCGCCGTCAATGATCTGCTGGCAGAGTTCGGCACATTCCTTGAAGCGATCCACTCCGGTGAAGATCTGTGAATTAAGGAGCAGACGCATCTTGAGCATACGGTT
The DNA here is from genome assembly GCF_029056165.1 of Duncaniella sp. Lineage (NCBI taxonomy): Bacteria > Pseudomonadati > Bacteroidota > Bacteroidia > Bacteroidales > Muribaculaceae > Duncaniella > Duncaniella sp. Next base: position 11,591 of record NZ_JAIDBW010000031.1, read on the forward strand.
CACTCCCTGATTCATGCGTGAGCGGACCAGACTTGAACCATCCTCAGCGGTCAGGTCATTGCAGCAACCGTCAAGCTCATCGGCGATGAATTGCCAGATGACCTCGCAACCCTTGTTGAAATCAGGATCGGCTGAACCGGGAATGCTACCGCCTACAGAAATGTTGAGCGGGAGCGCACCGCCCCAAAGCTCAAAATTATTGTAGTAAGCCCAAGCGCGCATAGTGCGTACTTCTGCGATATAGGATTTGAGCGCATCGTCAGTCATACCGATCGCGGAGGCATTGATCTGCTCCAGATCGTTGATAAGTGTGTTGCAGAGGCCGATGGTCTCCCATGCGTGTTCCCATGCCTGACGGATGATTACTGATTCGGAGTTCCATGTCTGGGTCGAGAGGACGAATTTGGCAGCCTCATCGTAGCCCCACGCGCCACCGTTCCATGTACGCCATGCGATCTGGTCGGCAGAAAATTCGTTGAGATACCAGAAATATTCCAGAAATCCGCTCTGGGCACTCGAATAGATGGATGCGACAGCTCCCTTGACACTATTCTCGTCCTGATAATATGTCGAAGCATCGATGCGGTCAAAAGTTACTTCATCGAGATTGGTACATGACCATGATCCGACAGCGATTGCGGTCGCACTCAGCAGACCGGCTATATGATTGATTATTTTCATTATGTCTGAATGTTGAGATTAACGGAAGCGAATGTTTACACCAAATGTCACCTGTGTTGCGGTCGGATAGGCCGAGGTCACGTCGATACCCGGAGTGATGCCTGTCGAGGGGACAGCCGAGGGATCGGTGCCGGAATAGCTGGTGATTGTAAAGAGATTCTTGGCAGCGATGTAGAAGCGGAGGGTGTCGAGCAGACGGCGGTCCTTGAGGGGAACGGTGTAACCGAGAGTGACGTTTTCAAGCTTGAAATAATCGCCGTTCTCAAGGAAGTATGATGAAATCACTCCACCGCCTGACCATACGTCACGATCTTTGAGATAGGTGCTGCGGAGCACATTGTCCGTACCACAGCCTCTGAGTCCCATTCCATATCTGCGCATGTTGAAGATCTGGAAGCCGAAAGCACCGTTGAACATAAGACTGAGGTCGAAGCTCTTCCATTTGACTGTGTTGTTCCAAGTGAGGAAGTGTTTGGGCGCGCCGTCGCCGATATATCTCTTATCCTTGGGATCGGCTGAAGCGGCTGTGACTTTCTCACCGTCGGAGGTATAGACGAGCATATTGTGGTTCTCATCGACACCGGCATACTCATAGCCCCAGAACTGACCGATCTTACCGCCTTCCTCGACACGGAAGAAGTATTCGCTTGTGCCGACACCCGGTTTCTGATAAAGATCGAGGTAAGATGCCTGATAGATGGAATTGGAAAGTTTGGTGAGTTTGGTCGTACCGTAAGAGTAGTTGATACCGGTGGTCCATGTCACAGGCTGATTCACCACTGCGTCGGCCGTAACGGCGAGCTCGATACCTGTATTCTTGGTCGTACCTACGTTAACGAGGATCTCAGGATAGACATACGGGGGCTGGGGAGCAGTGTAGTTATAAAGAAGATCCTGTGAGCGGCGGTCAAAATATTCGATAGAACCGTAGATACGGTTGAAGAACATGAAGTCGATACCGTAGTTGGTGCTGGAAAGTTTCTCCCATCCGAGGTTAGGATTGGCATTGTTTGAAGGACGGTAGCCGGTCACCCATTGGCCATCGATATAGTAAGTACCGCCGGGCGAGTATGTGGCAAGTGATTTGTAGGCATCGAAATCGCTTCGGCCGGTCACACCGTAAGAGATACGGGGCTTGAGACTCTGGACAGTCTGCACATAATCAGCAAGGAAGGGAGCTTTGGCCATTTCCCATGCGATAGATGCCGCAGGGAATGAACCCCACTTGTGATCGGCACCGAACTTTGTGGAACCTTCGTGACGGATTGAAGCCGAGGCGATGATCATGCCCTTCCAAGAGTAGTTTACACGGCCGAAGAAACCGATAAGGGTCGATTGGCTCTTTCCGCCATACATCTGTGCCTTACCGTCGGCAAGCCATGTACCTGAACCGATACCGTTCCAGAGAGGTTTGTCAAAGGTGAAGTTGTTGTTCTGCATGAACATCTGCTCCCAGTTGGAACGCTCAAAAGAGTAGCCTCCTACAACTTTCACATCGTGGTCACCGTTCTGGAAGCCATAGTTGCCGATCCACTCCACGCGGTTGGTCCACCATTTCTGATACTGCTGCGACGCACGTCCGGCATATCCGCCCCAGTATGATTCACCGGAGGTTGTCGGGGTGTAGTAGTCGCTCTTCAGGTCATTGTAGTTGTATGAGTAAGAGAATGTGGTGCTCACATTGTGATGCTCATTGTTCCAGATATTGTACTTGATATCTGTCGAACCGAGGATGTATGTACGGTTACCCTCCGACTTGTTCACTCTGAGCTGCTGCACGGGATTCTTGATGTCGGTCGGCGAGGTGGGCTGATAGTATGATCCGTCTGCGTTATATACCGGAATAGTAGGGTTCATGCTGAGCGCGGTATCAAACATTCCATCGTCACCCCATTTCTCCTTGACCTTGCGGGCATTGAGCGAGGCGGTGATGCGGAGATGATTGTCAAGCGCGTTGGCCGACACGGCGGCACGTCCGCCGAACTCCTCGCGGCGGCTCACGATATCGAGACCGTTGGCCTTTTTCCAGTTCATTGATGCGGTGTAGTAACCACCGTTGGCAAGCGAACCGTCGATAGCGAGATACTGGTTTGTATCGTAAGCCGTCTTGCGGGTGATCAGATCATACCAGTCGGTGCTTGCACCGTAGTCGTTACCGCGACGTGCGAGTCGCCATTCGTAAGGCGAAAGCACTTCGGGCTTATCCTTTGCAAAAGCGAGTGCACCATAGGAATCGTAAGTGATGACGGGGAGTCCTGCCTCACCTGTTCCCTTCTTGGTAGTGATAAGAATGACACCATTGGCACCGCGCGTACCGTAGATGGCAGCCGAAGCGGCATCTTTAAGTACTGACATCGATTCGATATCCTGCGGAGCGAGTGTACGGATGTCACCGCCGGCAACACCGTCGATCACGATAAGAGGACCGTTGCCCGCGCTGAGCGAGGTCGCACCGCGCACCTGAAGATCCGCGCTACCGTTAGGATTGGCAGCTGCCGTGCTTGACACGTTGAGACCTACCACCTTACCGGTGAGCATTTCCATGGGGTTGTTCATCGCACCTTTCTGGAAATCGTCGCGATTGACCTGAACGATTGAGCTTGAAAGTTCCTTACGGCTGAGTGAACCGTAACCTACGACAACCACTTCGTCAAGAAGCTCGCTGTCCTCCTCCATTGTCACGTCAATTCTGGTCTGACCTTTGACGGGAACTTCGACTGCTTTAAAACCAACATAGCTGAAAACGAGAGTTCCGTCCGAGGGAACTTTGTTGAGAGTATAGTGACCATCGAAATCGGTAGCGATACCGTGAGTCTGATCACCTTTTACTGAAACACTGACACCAATCAGAACCTCACCTGTCGGATCGGAGACTGTGCCGGAAACATTTACTGTCTGCGCCGACAAGAACGGAGCAGCCATCAAAGCTATCACCCAAAGCACTGTGAGAGTGAAGGCTCGTAAATTCCATGGTTTTTTGTTCATTATAAGTATTGATTTAATAGTGATGATTGCGATGGAAAGTGCAGCATTTTTAACTATACGATGCAAATTTCGCCAACCTTTTATAGTCGGTCAAGGCAATCAAATAAAAATCAAAACTTATAGGGGGGGTAATTAGCTGTAACTCAACAATAAAGCTACTTAGCGACTCTCAAAAAATCAATATTTCTTTCAGTCCCGTAGAGGTCTGTTTTCAATCCAGATTCCTTACTTCATTCTCAAATTCATCGGGATTGATGGCTCTCTTCCTGATCTTCGAACGATAGGTATAGATCGTCGATATCGAACACCGAAGGAAACCCGCTATCTTGGCACTGTCATCGATACCGATTCGAATGAGGGCATACAGGCGGAGTTCGGTGTTGAGAAGCTCGCCGGATTTCAGGACAATCTGCTCGCCGGGATTGAGCAGGGCATTGAATTTTTCGACGAACGACGGATAGATCTTGAGAATAGCCTCATCGAACCTGACATAGAAGTTTTTCAGCAACTGGTCGGCCATCTCGGTCGATTCAAGTTTTTTCAGTAACGCAGCCCTGTTGCCTCCCTGAACCGTCAGATTACGCAATGACTGCTGATAATGCTGGAGCGATGAAATGGCAGATGAGCAATACTCCATGAAAAGTCCGGCATACTGCTCTTTGGTACGGTTGAATTCCTTCAGTTCGACATTTTTCGCTGCCAACTCCGTATTGGTGGCTTTCAATTGCTGCGAGAGGCGGCTCAATTCACCGTTCTGCTCCGCCAACACGTTATTAGCCTTCTTGATTTCTCCGGACATCACATGCAATTCGTCGTTCTTCCCCTTCAGCTCATGGTTAGCATACTTCAACTGTTCGGAGACCTTGCTCAGCTCCTCGTTGGCAAGACTGACCTTATCCTTGGCCTTGCGCAGACTTCTGATCTGTTTCAGGATCAGGAATACGGTCACAAGCAGGATTATCGAAAGGACGCTGCTCACCGTCACCATTGTCCTCAGACGGCTGGTCAGATCATTCTGCACGGCCGAATAAGCCTCGTCAATCACAGGCAACATCTTGCTCGACTGGGCATTGCGCATCAGAGCGGAGTAGAAATTGGCATCAGCTATACTTTTCTTGAGATAACGGTTGGCCCTCTCGACGTCACCATCCTCAAACATTACGGTGGCTACCTCGCGAAACGACATGTTTTCCTTCACCGCACCCCTCACATCCGAAATAGCACTGAGAGCAAGGTAACGCTTATACTCGTCCGGGAATCCGGCTGTCTTATAGATATAGGCAAGGGTCGAGGCCAAAATCGAATAGGATCTCGTCCCTGACGGATACATTTCGAGATGACGCGACAATGATTCGATGGCTTTGTCGGACTCACCGTTACGCGCCATCTCAGACATTACGAAAACAAGATGATTGAATGAATCCGGATCAATCACCTGCCCTAACGAATCGGCATAGAGAGCGCGTTTCTTTTCATATTCCAATGCGGTCTCGTGCTCACTCGTATATTCGCTCAGATATTGGTAGAGGCCACAATACGTGGTGTAATATGACTCCAACAACGATGGGCTTAGCGAATCACGCGGAATGGCCTGCATGGCGACAAGCGCATCGGCAAACAAGCCTGCATGGGCATAGACATCAGCCCTTTTTATGAGCAGACGGGTGTATTCACCGGGAATATCCCTGACGGCGGGACGCTGGAGATTATAGGTGATATAGTGGAGAGCCGAATCGGCATTGTAGGCGTTGAATTCTTCTATGAGGCTATCGATCAGCACCGTGCGTTGGGCTTTATCAGTGGTCAGGTCATATTTCCGCTTCAATGCGGTGATACGCTGATTCTTCTCATTGTCATACTGTCCGCTGTTGGCAATCTCAGAATCCAACAGTCCATAAAGCTGCTGCAGCTCAGCCACATCGCCACGCTGCGATTCAGAGCAGGATACAAGCAGGAGTATAAATAATAGAATGACAAGTGGCCTCATTGTACATAACAGATTTAAGGAATTCAATCTTACACATTTTTATATCCGAATGTATCCGACATCGAATTTGTGATGTCGGATACATTGATTGTGTAAAATTAATAATAAGTCAGTTATGCACCAAATAATTGCTGATGCAATGTAGGATTTTAATCAGATGACGGGCTATTTAGCCGGCTATTTTCTCACGAAAACAGCAGATCCCAATGCCGGGAGCGTGAAGGAAGCCTGTGGCGAGAACTCAACGGTCTCTCCGCCGAGAGCGTCACGGTAAGTACCTTCGGGGAGACCTGCAGGGATTGTGAACTCCTTCTCCTCATCGCTGAAATTAAGCATAACGACCACATTTTCATCACCGAGCGTGCGCTTGTAGGCGTAGATCGAAGCATCGTCCGTAGTCGAAAGGTTCGTGAGAGTTCCGCTCTGACTGCCTGTACGCAGTGCCGGCTGTGTGTGCTTCAGATGTGTCAGATTTTTGATGAGCGCAGTCATGGTTGTGTCCGGCTGTGACCAGTCGATCGGAGTCTTTTCGGCGAGTGAAATGCGTCCGCCGGATTTATACTGGATCTCCTGACCGTTGTAGATCAGCGGTATTCCATAGACAGTAAATTGTAATACGGTCAAGGGTCGGAAATACTTGTTATAGACTATATCCTCGCTACCACCCTGATCCTGAAGCACATCATGGTTGACAATATAGACCATGCGCGAGCGGCCGGCGTAAGGATCGGTGATCGTATCCTCCGGTGCTTTTGATTCTCCCTCGGTGAGACCGGTGTTGGCAAGCTGTTCGCAGGCTTTACGGAGCATTGCGAGATCCGGTTCGGGCTCATTGGCAAATTCCTTGAGCACCTTTTCCTGAAAATCCCAGCAGTAGTTATAGTCGAAATATCCATTCTTGACCAGCGATGGCTTCGATGAATCCTCAGCAAGCCATGCAACGCGTTTGCCATCCTTCAGCACCCGCTCTGATGCCTTGCGCCACAGTTCGGGAGAAGGTCCGGAGGCGTAGTCGCAACGGAAGCCGTCAATATCAAAATTATCCACCCAGTACTGCATGGCTTTCACCATCTCGTCCTGCATAGCCTCATTGTCGCGGTCAAGCTCATAGACATCTTTCCAAGCTCCGCCGAAAGGATGGACGAAATCGCCGTCCTTCTTTGAGTAGAACTCCGGATTTGAGGTGACCCATACATTGTCCATCGCAGTGTGATTGCCGACCCAGTCAAACCATATCTCCATACCGTTGTCATGGATGGTCTTCACGAGATCACGCAGATCCTGTTCAGTGCCGTTGTCGGGATCAATCTTGGTGTAATCCTTAATGGCGTAGGGACTTGAATATGCACCCCACCGGCCTGTATCACCAAGTTCATATATGGGCATGAGCCATACGACATCTACCCCTAACTCTTTCAGACGCGGGATCTGTGCCTCGACACCTTTAAGATTGCCTTCAGGTGAGAAGTTACGGACAAACACCTCATAGATGACACGATTTTCGGGAATATGCTCCTCAACCGTCTCCGCTGCTTTCTTGGAGCAGGCAGTACAGCCGAGGACAACTGTCATGAGAGGGATTAAAAAGTTTTTCAGACGTATTTCCATCGAGTATGATAAATTTTTATTGATTTGAAAAGAAAATAGCAAGTATTTCTGACTCATCGCAAAATTACGCAGTATCGCGGTCGGTTTTTGTAACGTCATAGAAAAATCAAAACGCCCGTATGGATAATCATCTGAATACACGCGTTTTACAACAGAAAAATTCAAACTTATCTCAACTTTACTTTTCTCACTGTAAGCCTAATAATCAGCACTCTGCATCACCCGACACACTCTTCTCGGTCAAAGGGTCAGTAAACAAATGAACATTCTGCGGTGTTATGAAATCACCCACAATTCAACTAAACTTTTATCAACAAAAATCTATTAAAAATCATCGTATGAGAAGTATTACTACTTTTGATCTTCAGTATGCCCACCGTTTCTACGGATTCAAGGGTGAGGCACAGTACCTTCACGGCCACACAGGAATCATGACCATTGAAGTGGAAGATACCGTAAATGAAGGTGTGAATATGGTGTTCCCATGCAATGAAATCAGAAAGACCGCATGGAGTGTGTTGCAGAACTTTGACCATGCCCTCGTACTCCGTGAGGACGATCCGCTGCTTCCCGCCATTGTCGGCGTATATGAAAAACAAGGTATCCTCAACGGTCATCCTCAGAACACAATGAAGGGTGAGGCATTCAAGACTGAACTGGCAACAGCTTATCCGGATGCACGTCTCGTCGTCACAAAAGAAACTATGACCGTCGAAGGAATGATCAAGATAGTTTATGATCTCCTGAAGGACAAACTCAACATCGCCCGCATCAAATTCACCAGCGGAGTGAACGCTGCGGAAATGGAATTCGACACACACAATAAAATAGACCGCTGCCCTCTCTGCGGAATTGCCCTTGACGAAAACGGCGCATGCCACAAATGCGGCTATCACAAGAAGTAATCTCCCGACACACCATCCGCCATAACAAGCGAAACGAACACGACACACAATCCGCTATAACAAGCGAGACAGACACGACCGTATCTCCCTACGGCTTGTCAAACGGACTTTTCAATAACAACCAAGAGGGTATATCAGACTTTGACCACCATGGTCATCTGATATACCCTTGATTCATATTCTCATTGTTTTTGGTATGATTGTTGAAATCTACATTAGCAATGATTCCGGCGCTGTCGCATTTTTTTCTAAAATCGTGACAGTCAAATCCGGCATCAGCATTGAGGAAAAGGCCGTCAATAGAAATTCCTGCGTTTTCCATCATGCCAAAAATCTGGTCAAATGACGTTCCAATCTCATGAATATTATGGTGCTTGCCGGATTTTGGCTCAGACATAGCCATCGGAATACCCTGACGGTCAGTAATAAATATAGCATTGGTGG
>NZ_JAIDBW010000032.1:0-19192 GCF_029056165.1 Duncaniella sp.
TTTCCTATTTCACGGCTTTTTCATTTAAAAACGCTTTGGTTTTTAAATTAATGAGCCGTGACTATACTATGAACACTTTACACTGAAATTATGGCAAAAATTTGGAAAGTTAAAGGTAAAATTATATTTTTGCAATAGTGCTATAAATCTCTTTTTCACCTAATAATCAATAATATTTGTATCATGAAAAAAATTATTGCCTTAATGTTTGCGATGATCGTCTCCATTATGACATTCAGTAGTTATAGTATTACTGAGAATGATAATGATCCAACTCACAAATTTTCAGAAGCTGAAATTCTGAAATTATGTAAATGGTTTGTCTCCACACCACCATCTGATGATGCCAAACAAGCAGAACTGCGAAAGGCAGCAGGTGCACAAATTCTCTTATACGCGGTTAATACAGAAACTTTTACACTCGACATAACTAATGCTTCGACCCAATTGTTCGGAAAAGAGAAAAACAGTGTGTCAACTGATTTATTTTCCACATATCTTGCAGGAGAAGTCCTCTATTGCCTTGAACACAATCTAAAGAAAAATAATGCCACCTCATTTTCAAATGCAATGGAAGGAGTTATTAACATCTACTCCCAAATGGCAAATCATCCCATAAAATCACTGAACAAATATCTGAAAATGGATAAAGAAAAACGCATGACGGCATTTGAAAAACTTTATAATAACTCCAATAGAACCGTCCATAGGAAAATATAATCATCCAGATTAATCATGATATTTTCCTCACCAATTAAGCTTATAAGCTTAATTGAACCAAAAATTGGAGAGCTGATCAATCCGCTCTCCAATTTTGTATCCTCAACAAAGCCTTATTAGAACCAATTTTTATATCCAAGGAAACCAATGAGTTACGAGGGGAGGAATAAGAAAAGAGGATTCTCGATGTGAGAATCCTCTTTTCAGTACCCGAACCCGGGATCGAACCGGGATGGATTGCTCCAACGGTGTTTGAGACCGTCGCGTCTACCGATTCCGCCATTCGGGCTTTTGTGTCTATGTGTGTGGAGGATGAGGTTTGTGGCGTCAGGTAAAAAACCTCTGTCCCCGTCCAGTCAACGGCGTTATGACTTGGACTGGGACAAAGGTAGGAATTTTTTTTATTTCCGGCAATAGGCAGATCGTTTTTCTTGGTAAGAAGAATCCATTTCCGAGATTATCCGTAATGGTCCTACAGCCTCTGATACCGGAGGATCTTAGATTCAGAAATCAGTAGGAGCATCCGGATCGGTGTACCAGCGGGAGTAACGGAGATAGTTGTTGGCTATCTTTATGTTGAGTTCACGCGAGGTTTCAGGATCTACCATCTTGATGAATTTGGCAGGCGCGCCTCCCCACAGTTCGTTAGGGCCTATCTTGGTACGCGACAGCACGACAGATCCGGCGGCGACAAGCGCACCCTCCCCTACCTCGGCATCGTCCATCACTACTGCACCCATGCCGATGAGTGCGTAGTCGTGGATCTTAGCTCCGTGGATGGTGACGTTGTGACCGATTGATACATCGTCGCCGATCTCAATGGTGGATTTCTTGTAGAGGGTGTGGAGGACTGAACCATCCTGTATGTTGACGCGGTTACCGATACGAATGGAGTTGACATCACCGCGCAGGACGGTGTTGAACCAGACACTACACTCGCTGCCCATCACCACATCTCCAACGATCGTGGCGTTTTCGGCAAGGAAGGTGTCTGGTCCTATTTGTGGGGTGAAGCCCCTTACAGGTAGTATAAGAGCCATTTTTTAATATAGTGGTTATTTTTAAGTATAGAGGTTAAAGTATAGAGTATAGACAATACAAATTTTTCAGCGATTTGTAGGGACGCGGCGTGCCGCGTATGCCGGATTAAATACATCATGGATAATGTAATACATACGGCTGGCATAATGCTGCCGAGTCAAGGAATTGCCTATAACTATTCAATTCGGCATACGCGGCACGCCGCGTCCCTACAACAGTATTCGCAACACGCTGCAACCATCAGTCAAGGGGAGCGGTGGCGGCGGCGAGCCAAGCGCGCTCTTCCTCGGTCATGAGGGGCGCGAGACGGTCATAGACAGTGTGGTGATAGTCGTTGACCCACTTGATCTCGGCAGCCGACATGATCGAAAGATCGAAGAGTTTGCGGTCGAAGGGACAGAGCGTGATGGTCTCAAATGCATAGAACTTGCCAAATTCAGTCTCCTCGTAAGGGATAGTCAGCACAAGGTTCTCGCAACGGATGCCATAACGGTCGGTCAGATAGACTCCCGGCTCGTTGGAAGTGAGCATACCGGGCGTGAGCGGTGCGAGGGTATCGTTAAGACGGATGCTCTGCGGACCTTCATGCACGTTGAGGAAGTGGCCTACGCCGTGACCTGTGCCGTGAAGATAGCTCTTACCTTCCTTCCAGAGCGGCATGCGTGCGAGTGCGTCGAGCTGCGCGCCACGTGTGCCTTCGGGATAGATAGCTGTGGCAATGGCTATATGGCCCTGCATCACGCGGGTGAAGTCATGACGCATATCGGCTGTAGGTTCACCGAGAGCGATAGTACGGGTGATGTCCGTAGTGCCGTCAAGGTAGTTTGCACCGGAGTCGATGAGCAGCAGATTTCCCTTGCTTACGGGAACGTCGCTCTCAGGTGTAGCCGAATAGTGGACAATCGCTCCGTGAGGGCCGAAACCACAGATGCTCTCAAAGCTGAGATCAAAGAAGAGATCACCTGCGCTGCGATGACGGAGAAGGATGTCGGCCACACCGATTTCAGTCAGAGGCTTGCCTTCCTCAACGGTCTTTTCGATTTCCATGAGCGAACGGACCATCGCTACACCGTCGCGGAGATGAGCCTGACGGATACCGGCAATCTGGATCTCGTTCTTCACAGCCTTGGGGAGAGCCACCGGTGAATCACCCTTGACATAGTGACCCTCAAGCACATGGGCGATAGCTCCCGATGCACGGCTACCGCTGAGAAGGACAGTGACATCCTTGGGGAGAGCGGCAAGCGAGGAAAGCACATCGGCGTATGAGGCGACTGCCACACCGGCATCCTTGAGATAGGCTTCGACTTCGGGAGTGAGTTTTGCAGAATCAACAAAAAGGGTGCTGCCTTCGGGGGCTATATAGAGGAAAGATGTGGCTACGGGATTGCAGGGAACATCGTTTGAACGGATGTTGAGCATCCATGCGATTTCGTCGAGCGCGGAGGTGAAGTAAGCGTCAGCACCCTGAGTCTTTGCTGCGGTAAGAATACGGGCAATTTTCGATTTTGCCGACTCACCGGCATATTTCTCATCGTGGATGAAAATTTTGTCGGAAGGAAGAGCGGGACGGTCAGCCCAAATACGATCGATCGGATCAAAATCCACATCAAGACCGATACCGCAGGCGTTGAGGCGCGAACGAAGAGCGGCAGTCTCGTCGATGGACATGAGGAGACCATTGATGCCAACAGTGTCACCTTTCGAGAGGTGTTCGCAGAGATACTCGGTGATCGAAGGAGTTTCGGGGAGGCCGTCCTTCATCAGTTCGATACCTGTACCTTCGATCTGCTGTGCTCCCTGAAGGAAGTAACGGCTATCGACCCAAAGAAGCGCGGCTTTATCGGTCACGACCATAGTGCCGGCCGAGCCGGTAAAACCGCTGAGATAGCGAACGATATGCCAGTGTGATGATATGTATTCACTAAGATGTGCGTCAGTGCGGGGCAATATCACAGCCTTTATCCCGGCTGCAGCCATTTCTTTGCGAAGAGCGACGATGCGCTCGATGATGAGATTTTGCATAAGGGGTATTGTTAAGGGAATTTTTATCAGAGTTGTCAAAGTAGTCAGAGCTACCTCATTCGAGGTCGATGCGGAGACCTTCGTTGGCCACGATCACATCCGGAAACTCCTCGGATGCTTCTTTTAGGAGGATTTCCTCAGAATTGTAGCGTTTTGAGAAATGACCTATTATCAGTCTTTTCGCACCTGCCTCGCGGGCTATGCGTCCGGCCTGACGGGCAGTGGAGTGTCCGCGCTCGCGGGCCTGTGATTCAAGCGAGTCATCGTAAGTGGCCTCATGATAGATAGTATCGACCCCCTTCACGTCGGCTGCCACACGCATGTCCATCATGGTGTCGCTGCAGTAGGCATAGCTCATCGATGGGTCGGCATCGGTGGTGAGCATGGTATTTGGGATGACCGTGCCGTCGGGTTTCATGAAATCCGCTCCCTCCTTTATGCTCTTCATCTGCGACACGGGGACAGCATGGAATTTCACGGCGTCGCCGCGCAGATGGCGCAGCTTGGGTTTCTCGCGGAAGATGTAGCCGTTGCAAGGAGTCCGGTGATAGAGCGGGAAGGTCTCGATGACAAGTCCGGCATCCTCATAGACCACGCGCCTCTCCCCTTCCTCGATCACGTCATAGATGATCTCAAACGGTGCGTTGCGGTTGAAGAAGTCCATCCATTCTTTCATGAGGCGTGCGCCCTCACGGAATATATGTACGGTCACCGATCCAGTGACTTCGTGGAGGGCCATGGTGGAGAGTAGTCCGGGGAGACCGAAAAGATGATCGCCGTGGAGATGGGAGATGAAGATGTGGTTGAGACGGGAAAATTTCAGCCCCATACGCCTGAACTGTCCCTGCGCGCCCTCACCGCAGTCGATCATAAAGAGCTTGTCGCGGAAATCCACCACCTGACACGATGGTTGGTGACGCGCAGTAGGTGTGGCCGAACCGCATCCGAGTATGTTGATCTGAAATTTTGCCATAGTATCGCAAAATTAAACAAAAAGCGCGTTTTTTCCATGCCATGAGGTGGAAAAAACGCCTTGTAGGAACAAAATATTAAAATCCAAATATCGGACAAATCACTCAAAGAGCTTGATTATATCATCGATACGTAGTAATTTATCAGGATTGGACATCTTAGTCCGCAACTTGTGTGACAATTACATTTCCATCTTCAACCCTGAACACACGCTTACCCTTCGCTTTGACATCAAGTGTGGTAGCAGGATATTTCTCTACACAGTCACCATTAGCATCAATACAGATATAACACTTATCACCTTCATTATAAAGGATTTTTGAATCTCCGATTTCTCCAACAGGGATAAAAACGTCCTGCGGGAGTAACTCGCTCAGGATATTGAAATCTGTATCTATAAGCCACGCCCCACCATTCTTACTCCGCACATAGGCCTTTTCTAAGGGAACTTCCAGAGGAACGTATGATGATCCAGAATTAACAACATACACCGTATCATAGATGAAATCAAGGACTTTGCCAAATTTTTCCTCATCCCAGTTTTCTGCAAAATAATCCACCTGAATGCATTCGCCTATGTTTTTATCGAACTTGCCGATAAATGGTCGGGCAACTTTATTAAGATGATTATTTTCAAGAACAGACCCGGTATTCAAAAGTTTGACGGTATCATTATGCAGCCAGATCCGTGCGCTGCCTGAAGTGCCCTTGGGAAGGGGGCACATCCACACTTCATCAAGTTCCGGTGTAAGACAAGCTATCTTATCACGGTCAGACACATAGAGCTTACCGTCTGAATCACTCATGACCTTTGAGCCATCGGTCTCTTTCCACATCCCATACGAAGCATTATGTGCGCTATTAAAGTAATCAATAAGTCCACCTACAGCACCAAAGAGCATTGCAAAGGAACCGATATCGTTGCTTAACCAAAAACGCTTTTTATCAAAACGCATCTGCTTAATCGGATATGAAGCCACCGAGCCGTCTTTAAGATTTATCCGACCTATATAATCAGACTGAAACAATACTGTGTTCGGATCAGGACGATCAATAACCTCCCATCGCATCCCTTTATTCGAAGGAATTTTTGTCTCCCATAATAATTTAAGCGTGTCAAGCGAATAGCATTTCAAGCGGGTATTACCTGAACCGCTAACTCCAATCAGCAATCCATTGACCTCATCTATAAAGACCGGGAAACACTTCAGATCCATCAACTCCTTACCGGTAGCCCAATCATAGAGAAGGACAGTAAACGCATCCTGAATAAGGACACCTCTATCGCATACATCTACAAGACGTCCCTTGTAATATGGTGCAGACCAAAGCCCTTGCCCATCAATCGTGGAGGCAACCTTAACACGCAACTTATTATCACGTGAGTTAGTCTTTTTATCAACAAGGAAAGCAATGAATGATGCCGTGTCAGGCATAAGGCTACCAAAGCTTTGTTCCGGGATCTTCACTTCAACTTCGGAAGCGGCGCGGACAGGCAGGAGGATTACAAGCAGAATGATTGCGGCAATGAGTTTTTTCATGGGACTAACGGAATTACACAACTTATTTTGCAAATGTACGATATTAATCATTATATTTCAAACACTAATCGACCTTTTTTCGACAGAAACATCAAGAAGAATTGGAATCAGCGACCTGACGGAAGGTAGCGGTAAGAAATTGAATGTCATGTTGCAGCGGTAATTATTGGTTATTCCGAACCTTTGATGTATCTTTGCGTAGCGGTTGGTCAGGCTATCCTAATACCCGACAGACACAAGACCGTCCATGAATCATTTTTTAATATCATTGTCACAAAGCAAACACCTTATCCGCAATGACCAAAAAACTCCTTTCGCTTCCACCCAACCTCGTTGGTTGCTTTCATGATATCACCGGTCTGTCAAGATCGGAATTCTATTGCACGTCGGACCCCGTAGGCCACCGTCTCGGCAGTGGCGGAGGCACTACATGGATCCTTGAAGAGTGTCACCGCGAGTCGGCCGACGGAAACGAGCCGTTCGGCGACTGGATGGGAAAGGAGCGTAAAATCATCATTCATGCCGGAGGTCAGAGCCGCCGTCTGCCCGCCTACGCTCCATCGGGCAAGGTACTCACCCCCGTGCCCATTTTCCGATGGGAGCGCGGTCAGTCGCTGTCGCAGACCTTGCTTGACCTGCAGCTGCCGCTCTACGAGCGCATCATGGCGATGGCCCCGGAGGGACTGAACACCATGATAGTCAGCGGTGACGTGTATATCCGTGCAGCCGAACAGCTTGCACCAGTCCCGAAAGCCGACGTGGTTTGCTACGGTCTGTGGCTCAGCTCGTCGATAGCCAAGAACCACGGCGTGTTCTACAGCACCCACGATGCGCCATCTACGCTCAACCGAATGCTACAGAAGCCGTCCGTGGATCAGCTAAACGCCCTGCTTCAGACCGGTTACTTCCTCACCGACATTGGAATATGGCTGCTGAGCGACCGCGCGGTGGATCTGCTGCGCAAGCGTTCGCGCAACGCCGACGGTTCGTTCAGGGAATATGACCTCTATTCGGAATTCGGCCGCGCGCTCGGAACTGATCCTGAAATCATTGATCCGGAGCTAAGGGAACTTTCGGTAGCCATCGTGCCTCTCCCCGGCGGCCAGTTCTACCATTTCGGTACGGGGCGCGAAATGATCTCATCGACCCTCGCTGTGCAGAACATCGTCAACGATCAGCGCGAGATCATGCACCGCGACCGCAAGCCCCACCCGTCGATCTTCGTACAGAATGCCATTACCGAAAAGGGATTCGAGCCTAACAACACCAATATATGGGTAGAAAACAGTAATATCGGGAAAAACTGGACTCTTACGAGTGACCATATAATAACTGGCGTTCCCCGCAACGACTGGGAACTCTCGCTGAAACCGGGCCAGTGCATCGACATAGTGCCTGTGGGAGAGGATGGTTATGCCGTCCGTGTCTATAATATCGATGACCGTTTCGCAGGCGAGGAGCAGAAGCGTCCGCAATTCCCCGTGGTGACCGACATTGACGATATGGGACGTATGGTCAAGGCTATGCTTGCCGGAAACGCCGATATGACGGACCACGAGCTCCTGAGCGCGGAGAAGATCTCGGACATCGCACGTCTGGACCGCCTCGTCGGCCAGCGCAAGGATTTCCGCAAGACCAACCGCATGGCCATAGCAGCCAATCATCACCACAGTGTGTTCTATCAGAGTGATCTTCTTGAAGCCGCCAAGGCGTTTGCAGCCGACGGCCTCGCTCTGCCCGAACCACTTAGCGAGAGCGAACCCCTGATAAAACGTGCGAGCGACGCGATGTTCCGCTCGGAGGTGAAACGCATGTCGGGACAGGGTGGACTTGAAGAGCGCGAACGCGCGTTCTCACTTCTGCGCGACGGACTGACACGCAACGTGCTCCAAAAGAAACAACTTCCAAAGCGTGCAGTTTGCTCCGATCAGATAGTGTGGAGCCGCTCACCGGTGCGCATCGACTTGGCTGGAGGCTGGACCGATACGGCCCCATATTGCCTAATGGAAGGAGGCTCGGTGATCAATTTCGCCATCGAACTAAACGGACAGCCGCCCCTGCAGGCTTACGTGCGTCCGTGTAAAGAGCCCCACATCATCTGCCGGAGTATCGACCTCGGTGCGGAGGAACGCATCGACAACTATGATGCCATCCTCGATTTCCACCGTGTCGGCAGTCCGTTCTCCATCCCCAAAGCAGCACTCGCACTCGCAGGATTCCATCCGCGCTTCTGCTCGGTGACCTATCCCTCGCTCAAGGCTCAACTTGAGGATTTCGGGTCGGGTCTTGAAATCACCCTCTTCTCTGCCATTCCGGCGGGAAGCGGCCTCGGCACGAGCAGCATCCTTGCAGCGACAGTGCTCGGTGCGATAAGCGACTTCTGCTCTCTCGCATGGGACAAGAATGAAATATGCAGCCGCACGCTCGTGCTCGAACAGCTCCTGACCACCGGTGGCGGCTGGCAGGATCAGTTCGGCGGTGTCATCGGCGGTGTCAAGCTCCTGCAGACAGTCCGCGGATTCGAGCAGAATCCGGTGGTCAGCTGGCTGCCCGACACTATTTTCACCGATCCGGAATATGCATCATGCCATCTCCTTTACTACACGGGCATCACCCGCACGGCCAAGGATATTCTTGCCGAGATAGTACGCAACATGTTCCTCAACGAGGGATCGCAACTGCGTCTGCTCCGCAGCATGAAGGCTCACACCATGGAGATGTATGACGCGATCATGCGTTGCAATTTCGAACGCTTCGGAGAACTGATACGCAAGACTTGGCATCAGAACATCTCCATCGACCGCGGAACTAATCCTCCGGAAGTGGAGGCAATCACCCGCAGGGTGGATGATCTCTGCCTCGGTTATAAGCTCCCCGGCGCAGGCGGCGGAGGCTACCTCTATATGATAGCCAAAGATCCGGAGGCAGCCGCACGCATCAGACAGAAGCTGCACACTGATCCGCTCCGCCCCAACGCCCGCCTCGTGGATCTCTCGCTCTCACGCTCCGGCCTGACGGTGACAAGAAGTTGAAAATGTCCTACTAAAATCCGATAAAAATACGTTCATCCTTCTCTCTGTCTAAAAAAAGTATGCTCAACGCCATCCGACTCTACCGTATCGCCAACTGGCTTTACAGTCACCATATACCCTTACTACCCAAGATCTTGCAACTATTGATCTTTGTAACTTATAATTGTTCAATCAGTTACAAGACAAAAATCGGACGCGGAACATTTCTCAATCATGGTGGGATGGGAGTGCTCATCAATCCAGAGAGTACGATCGGTGATGATTGCAAGATAGGCAACAACGTCTCAATCGTCGGGCAAGGGCCATATCTTGAATGCCCGAAAATCGGCAATAGAGTTTATATCGGACCGGGAGCTGTGATACAGGGTCCCGTGATAATTGAGGATGGCGTTATCATCGCTCCAAATGCAGTTGTGAACAGAAGTGTCCGTAGAGGGAAAATCGTCGGTGGAATTCCTGCGAGGATCATAGGCGACACATCAACACTCGACTACGACATTTTTGCCAACGAGACTTGGAAAACTGGTCACAAGGAATTCATGGAGTAAAACCATAGTCAATGGATATATCTTGTAATTATCCTAAGCGACTCTTAAAATTAAACGTAGTAACCTATGTTTTAGCGTTTTTAACATTAGGCTCCAAGTTTTGGAGCCTATTTTGTTGGGCATAGGCGAAAAATTACTTAATTTTGCAATTGTTTCCTCCTTATTATGGGGAATAATTATGCCCGTCATATACACAAGGAAAAGAAACACCATATTTATTCCAAATTCATTCTAAAAAATAAAAAATCATCAATATATGAACGTCCTTGAACTCAGTGAACAAGAGATAGTGCGCCGTGGCAGTCTTGACGAATTGCGCCGACGCGGTATCGAACCCTTTCCCGCAGCAGAATTTCCAGTAACCGGTTACTCCGACGAAATAAAGGAGACATTTGCCGACGACGCTCCCCAGCGTGAAGTGTCAGTGGCAGGCCGAATCATGGGCCGCCGAATCATGGGTAAAGCCTCATTCCTTGAGCTTCAGGATTCCCACGGCCGCATTCAGGTCTATGTGAACCGCGACGAGATCTGCCCCGGTGAGGACAAGGACCTCTACAATGTGGTGTTCAAGAAACTTCTTGACATCGGTGACTTCGTGGGCGTGAAGGGCTACGTGTTCCGCACGCAGACCGGCGAAATCTCCGTACATGCCAAGGAACTCATCGTGCTCGGCAAGTCGATCCGTCCCCTCCCCATCGTTAAGGTCAAGGACGGTGTGACCTACGATGCGTTTGATGATCCCGAACTCCGCTACCGCCGCCGCTACATCGACCTTATCGTCAATGACGGCGTAAAGGATGTGTTCGTGAAGCGTACCAAAGTGCTCAACTCAATGCGCAACTTCTTCAACGAGCACGGCTACATGGAAGTGGAGACCCCCATCCTCCAGTCAATAGCAGGTGGAGCGAGCGCACGCCCGTTCATCACCCACCACAATTCGCTCAACATTGACCTCTATATGCGTATCGCCACCGAGCTTTATCTGAAGCGACTGATCGTAGGCGGTTTCGACGGTGTGTATGAGATCGGCAAGAATTTCCGCAACGAGGGTATGGACCGCACTCACAATCCGGAGTTTACCTGCATGGAAATCTATGTGGCCTACAAGGACTACAACTGGATGATGAATTTCACCGAAAAACTCATTGAAAAGATCTGTCTCGACGTCAACGGCACAACGGAAGTCAAGGTGGGCGACAACATGATCAACTTCAAAGCACCCTATCGCCGCGTCACCATGACCGAGGCCATCAAGGAGCACACCGGAATCGATATCACCGGCATGACCGAGGAGCAGCTCCGCGATGCTGCCCGCTCGCTCGGCATCGAAGTCGATGAGACTATGGGCAAAGGCAAACTCATTGACGAAATCTTCGGCGAGAAGTGTGAGGGCAGCTACATCCAGCCTACTTTCATCATCGACTATCCCATCGAAATGTCGCCTCTCACCAAGAAGCACCGCGACAATCCCGAACTCACCGAACGCTTCGAGCTTATGGTCAACGGCAAGGAGCTGGCCAATGCTTATTCGGAGCTTAACGATCCGATCGATCAGTACGAACGCTTCGTTGAGCAGATGAAGCTCGCCGACAAGGGCGACGACGAAGCCATGATCATCGATCAGGATTTCGTGCGCTCGCTCGAATACGGTATGCCCCCGACATCGGGCATGGGCATGGGTATTGACCGTCTCGTGATGCTCATGACCGGCCAGACAACTATTCAGGAAGTGCTCTTCTTCCCGCAGATGCGCCCCGAAAAGGTTCAACGCCGCGACAAGGAGGAAGCCTTCACCGCGCTCGGCGTTCCTGCCGAATGGGTGGCACCTCTTTATAAGGCCGGTGTATATACCACCGAAATGCTCGCCGCCCAGAGTGCCGGCAAGCTCCATCAGGAACTCTGTGGCATAAACAAGAAATTCAAGCTCGGTTTCAAAGCCCCCGTGGTGGATGAAGTCGAAAAATGGATCGTCGCAGCCGCTCCGGCAGCAGCCGAGTAAGAAAAGCAAATTTCTTTTTACTGTCATCATCAGTTCGCGCATAAATCATGGCATTCAATAAAATAGCAGTGATGGGAGGCGGAAGCTGGGCCACAGCTCTCGCCCGGCTCCTCCTGCGCAACTGCGATTCAATCCTCTGGTACATGCGGCGCGATGACCGCATAGAGGATTTCAAACGCCTCGGCCATAATCCGGCCTACCTGACCGATGTGCAGTTTGACGTGTCACGCATAGAATTTTCAAGCGACATAAACTATGTCTGCGCCCATGCCGACACCCTGCTCATGGTCATGCCCTCTCCCTACTTCAAGACCCACATCAACAAGATCACGGTCGATATTTCAGACAAGTATGTGGTCTCAGCCGTCAAGGGAATCGTCCCCGGCGACAACGAGATCATATCCGACTTCGTAGTCCATCATTTCGGAGTCAAATCCGAAAGAGTGCTCGTGGTAGCCGGGCCTTGCCATGCCGAAGAAGTGGCCCTTGACCGTCCGAGCTTCCTCACGGTAGGCTGTCACAATGTCGATAATGCCATTGAGTTCGGCAAAAAGCTTGCCTCGCCCAACACCCGTACCATCCCGTCGAGCGATGTCGAGGGAATCGAATATGCCGCCGTGTTGAAAAACGTCTATTCCATTGCCGCCGGTATCATCCACGGCATGAAGGGTGGCGATAACCTCCTCGCCATGCTCGTCAGCAACGCGATCCGTGAAATGGAGCGATTCATCGACGAGGCCTGTCCCCGTCCGCGCTGCATCTGCGATTCAGTCTATCTCGGTGATCTCCTCGTGACGGCTTACTCACGCTTCTCACGCAACCATAATTTCGGATCGATCATCGGCAAAGGCTACTCAGTAGCGACCGCCCGCATGGAGATGGAACAGACGGCTGAGGGATACTACGGCACGAAGTGCATCAAGGAGATAAACAAGAAATACGGTGTGGAAATGCCTATCCTCGACACCGTGTATGACATCCTTTATCGCCGGGCGAATGCCGAACGGGCCATCCGGTCACTCGGCAAGTGGTTCATCTGATCTCAGGCGTCAAATCACCGACCTTAACAAAATTAAAATGACAATCTAATTTTAAATTTACAAATAGCATGAAAACCTTATCCGTTGACATCAAAGACGTTCTCGGCACAGTGAGCCGTGAAGAAATCAATAAACTCGATGCGAAGGCCGTCAACGCCCTCGATGAAGTGCTTAACGGCACAGGCGCAGGCAGCGACTTCCTTGGCTGGGTAAATCTCCCCACTGAAACTACTGACGCTCTCCTTGACGACATCGTGGCTACAGCCGACAGCCTCCGCAAGAACTGCGACACAGTCGTAGCAATCGGCATCGGCGGTTCTTATCTCGGTGCAAAAGCTGTGATCGAAGCTCTCAGCGACAGCTTCGCAGCCTATCGTCCCGCAGAGGAAGGTAACCCCAAAGTGCTTTTCGCAGGTCAGAATATCGGCGAAGATTACCTCTATGAACTTCAGGACTATCTCAAGGACAAACGTTTCGGCATAATCGTGATCTCGAAGAGCGGCACAACCACTGAGCCCGCCATCGCATTCCGCCTGCTCAAAGAGCAGCTCGAACGTCAGCTCGGTCTTGAGGAGGCCCGCAAGCGCATCGTTGCCATCACCGACGCTCAGCGCGGCGCACTCCGCCGTCTCGCAACCGAGGAAGGTTACAAGACTTTCGTCATCGCCGACAACGTGGGCGGACGTTTCTCTGTCCTCACTCCCGTAGGTCTGCTCCCCATCGCAGTGGCCGGATTCGACATCCGCGCTCTTATCGACGGTGCAGCCGAAATGGAGAAAATGACCAACACTCCCGATGCAGCCAATCCCGCATTCCTCTATGCAGAGACCCGCAACGCTCTCTATCAGGCCGGCAAAAAGACTGAAATCCTCGTCAACTACAACCCCAAGCTCCACTACTTCGGCGAATGGTGGAAGCAGCTCTACGGCGAAAGCGAGGGTAAGGACAACCTCGGTATCTTCCCCGCTGCTGTCGATAACTCTACCGACCTCCACTCTATGGGTCAGTGGATTCAGGAAGGCGAGCGCACCATCTTCGAGACTGTCATCTCAGTTCAGGAGAGCGCACACGAGAAGCTCATCCCCTCTGACGAGGCCAACCTTGACGGTCTCAACTACATAGCCGGCAAGCACATCGACGAGGTGAACAAGATGGCCGAACTCGGTACCCGTATCGCACACGTGGATGGCGGTGTACCCAACATCCTCATCACCCTCCCCGCTCTTGAGGAGAAATATCTCGGTCAGCTCATCTATTTCTTCGAGAAGGCCTGCGGTATCAGCGGCTACATTCTCGGCGTGAATCCCTTCAACCAGCCCGGTGTCGAGGCTTACAAGCGCAACATGTTCGCTCTCCTCGCCAAGCCCGGCTACGAAAAGGAAACCGAAGCCATCAAAGCTCGCCTCGGCTAAATTTCCCCCAATCACCCGACACATTCTATAACTCCATATAATGTGAATATCCCCGGCCGTTTTTCCGACCGGGGATTTTTTATGCGCTTTTAATCTCCACCATCCATAATTTGCCGGATAGGAAAATTTGAGGTCTGCATGTCGGGACAAGATGATTTGCGACCGGACCATTGCACAAAGAGGAATCTGACGTTAGTCCGTTTTTGTGGTCGGAAAGAAGGGGCTGACTTGATAGTTATAGAGAAAGAGATGGGGCTGTGCCGTATGGCACAGCCCCATTCCTTATCTTTATAAGATCTTTCAGATAAATACTGAGATTAGTAATTATCGGGGATATCGGGGTTATTCCACTTTGCAACAGCCTGATTGTTGTTACCCTCGGACTGGACAATCACCATATTCATCCATGCAGGGCGACCGATGGTATTCTTACGTGATTCCTCGTAGAAGTTTGTACCTTCATAGTCACGTGTCACAGAGTAGTTAAGACGCTTGATATCATAGAGGGTATGACCTTCGCCCCAAAGCTCGACGCGCTTCTGGAATACGATTTCTTCGACAACGGCATCCATATCGGTAGCCTCACATGTATATTGAGGATCACGATATGTCTGCATGAAATCCTCAAGCAGCTGCTTACCTTCGGCTGGATTGGTGTGTGCGACAGACTCAATGTAGTTGAACCACATTTCCTCGACGCGCATCACAGGAACAGCGCAGGCAGAACCGACATTAAAATCGGTAGTATTGCCCATGCCCGGACGGAACTTGATAGAAGCGTAGGGGAAGTTATTGACAAAGTAACCTCTGTAAGCTTCCTCACAGAGCGGGAAGTCATAAACGAGGGAAGTCACACCCGGAGTGATCCACGACAGCTTACGGAAGTCAGTATCTGAGATGCGGTCATACATTGAGGCATCAATGATAGGAGCAGCTCCTACACCCGCATATCCGTAATCAGCCTCGCAGCTCACCATTGAAGTCCAGTTACAGATACCGGTCTGAACAGCATCATTTTCCTTCTCAAACTTCAGACCCCACATCCAAGATGAGTTGTCGAGAGTGTTGAAGCCTGATGTCGTGCTTGTCCAGCTGTTCTTGTCGAGAGGCTCGCAACCGCTGTTGTCAATTGCAAGCTTTGCATATTCAGCAGCTTTAGGATAGTTCTCATCCCACATATACAGACGAGCCATAACGCCATAGACGCAACCGAGATCAGGAAGAAGGATGGTTCCGTATGAAGCGTGGCCGATATTCTCCTCAGCATATTTAAGATCCGCAAGGATGAAATCAAACATTTCCTTGTGCGTAGCACGGGGATTGTTACGCGCCTCTTCTTCAGTAGTATTCTCAGTCACGATGGGTACGGTGAGACCTTCCACGTTATTACCATCGCCGTTGATTGGCGATGTGTTGTTGTTCGGAAGGAACTCATACCATCTTGCCATATCAAGATAAGTCATTGCACGGAAAGCCAGAGCTGTCGCACGCGCACCCTTACTGTAATCGTCCACCAAGTCTTCGGTATAGTAACCGAGAGCCTTGTTGCATGCGAGTACCTGCTGGGTATAATAATTCCAGATACGCTGGACTGAAGCATAGTTCTGACCGAGATAAACGATCTGAGTATAGTTGCTCCACTGATTATAGTTAAGACCTATACCGAGGACAGACATATCGCCGGTCATACAGTCACGGATATGCATCATGGATGAGTAACCGAAATCACCGTGCCAATCAGCACCGGATGTGTTCCAGTTGACCATGAATCCGGGCATTGCGTATATCAGTGCCTCGCCGGCCTTTTCCGATGATTCAAGCTGATCCTGTGAGACATTGCTTGTCGGGAAAACCTCCTCCACACAAGAGGTAAGGCCCACACCTGCGGCAACCGCGAGGACAAGGGTTGATTTGAATATATTTTTCATTGCTCTTGATTTGCTTTTTTAGAATGAAATATTGATACCTCCGGAAATCGTACGGATAGGAGCATAGTAGGCGTTGGTCACAGAACCGGTGATTGACTGACGGGGATCAAGACCTTTACGCTTGGACCAGAGAGCGACATTGTCGCAGCTCAGATAGAAACGGATACGCTCTACATCCATCTTCTTAGTGAGATTGGTGGGGACTGTGTAGCCGAAGTTGATGTTCTGGAGAGCAAGGTAGGACGCACTCGTAAGGAAGCGGTCAGATGTCGAAGCGACATACTGGTCGCTATACATCATGTAGGGAATATTGGAATTTTTATTCTCAGGTGTCCATGAACTCAACAAATCCTTATGCATCGCATAACCACGACGTGAAGAGTATGGACTTGCCATAAGGTTCGCATAAGTACCGTCATAGACCTGACCACCAAGCTGATAGTTGAAATCGATCGAAAGATCGAAACCGTAGGCATTGACAGATGTTCCGAAGCCACCATAAACGTCGGGAAGCGCAGTTCCGCAAAGATAGAAGTCACCGTTGCCATAGACAGAAGTTGTCTTTAATTCTCCTGTCGGATTGCCCTTCTCATCCTTGACATTATAGTACCAGAGAGATGAACCTGTTTCCTTGTCAACACCCGCGAAACGCTTCACGCGATAAGTGTAGAGCGACTCGCCCTCGCCGTAGAAATAGCTGCCGGAACTGTAACCGTCAACACCGTCAACGGTCATGGTCTTGCGCTCTTCGGGGAGACGTGTGATCTTGTTCTTATAGTAGGTGAGGTTGAAGTTCATGCTCCATGTGATGTCGCGCGTACGGATTATGTCACCGTGGAGATCGATTTCAAAACCGGTATTGGTCATGTCACCGATATTGTCATAGTACGATGTATAACCGTAGCTGGGGGGAAGAGGGAACGAGAAGAGCATGTCGGATGTCTTGCGGTAGAACCCTTCGACAGTACCGGTCAGGCGTTCATTGAAGAGTGCGAAATCCACACCGTAGTTGAGGTTACCACCCTTTTCCCATGAGATGTTCTTGTTACCGAGGGTGTTGGGAATAGCTGCGGGATGACCGCCGGCATTTACGATGGTATAAGTGTCAGTGTAGCGGAAGTTACCGATGTTGTCGTTACCCTGCTCACCGTATGAAGCCTTGATCTTAAGCATATCCACCCAAGGAGCATTGAAGAAGCTTTCCTTATTGATGATCCATGCTGCAGAAGCTGACCAGAATGTACCCCAGCGATGATCGGGATCGAAGCGTGAAGAGGCGTCACGACGGAGTGACACGCTACCGAAGTACTTGCTGTCATAGTCGTAGTTCACGCGGCCGAACCAACCTTCATTGTTATATTCTTCTTCGTATGAAGAGCTACCACCTTCGAGCACAGCTCCATCAAGTTCCTCATTACCGGGGAGAAGCATATTTGAGCGCGAAGCATAGAGGTAAGAGTAACGGTTCCAGTAGGTCTCATGACCAAGGAGGACGTTAAGGTTATGCGCACCGAACTCACGGGCATAGTTGAGGAGTTGCTGATAGGTATAGTCGATACGACGGGTTGAATACTTGTTGACAATACCGTTGGACGATGCATACTGGCCGTAGAAGGGGTTTGTCACACCTGTACGACGCTGTTCGTACATATTGACAGTGTTGTTGGATGTGAACTTGAAGTCACGGAGGAAACGGATTTCAGCATAGCCGGTTGCAGTGACAGCATTACCATTATATTTGCTGACATCAAGAGTGTTCTGTGACAGAGGGTTGGCCTGAGAGAATACAGGACGTGAAGGAAGCCCCATACCCATACCGTCACCGTAGTCATAAATAGTGTTGTTATTGCTATCCTTCATGATATTACCCTGCGGGTCACGGACATAAAGAGGATAGATCGGTGCGAGGACATTGTTAACGGTAAACACGTTGCCAGATGAACTGCTTTCACCGTCATCACCGTTGAATTTCGACTCATAGTGAGTGTATGAGAAGTTTGATCCTATTTTAAGCCATTTCTTGGCCTGAAGATCAGCACTCAGACGACCGGTGAAACGTTCGTAGCCGGAGTTGATAGTGATACCTTCATTGTTGAGGTAGCTTGCCGAAGCATAGAATGAACCGCGGTCAGTGCCCTGCGACACGCTAAGGTTGTATTCCTGACGAAGTGAATTCTTGTATGCTGCATCAGCCCAGCTGTCAGGAAGCATGAGGAATTGTTCTCCGCTTGCAGCCGTGTAGAGATTGCCGAGCGTGGCATTGGGATTAAGCTTATAGCCATCTACAAGCATGTTTTCTCCTTCGGGAAGGCTATATACATTATAACCGAGCTGACGGATAAGATTTTGGTTTGCATAAGCAAGAGCCTTGGCCTCATCATATCCACCGACAGTAGCGGCATAGTTGCCAAGCGCGCGACCGAAGGTCTCATAATACTGTGCAGGAGAAGTGATCACATCGTAGTCACTGATTGCACGAGAGTTCTGACCCCACTTGGCGTCGAGGGTCACGCGTGCGTCACCTGACTTACCCTTCTTGGTAGTGATGAGGATGACACCGTTGGCACCGCGCGCACCGTAAAGAGCGTTTGATGCTGCATCCTTCAGGACTGTCATAGTCTCGATATCCTGAGTGGAAATGTTGTCGAGACCACCGTCGTAGGGGGTACCATCAAGCACAATCAGAGGTGAATTTCCTGCGTTGATTGAAGAGATACCACGGATGCGGACGGTAGGAGTTGAATTACCGGGAGCACCTGACTGAGAGTTGATCTGCACACCTGAAACCTTGCCCTTGAGAGCGTCAACGGGGTTGGTAACCTGCACAGCCTCAATCTGTGAGGCATCGAGGACAGAGGCCGAACCGGTGAAAGCCGAACGCTTTGCCGTACCGTATGCCACGGTGATGACTTCGTCGAGCATGTTAGTACCGTC
>NZ_JAIDBW010000033.1:0-8345 GCF_029056165.1 Duncaniella sp.
ATGCACCTCACACTTGAGGACCTCAACGCCCAGAAGGAGTTCAACAACCGTCTCCGCGAAGAAATCACCTCCTCCGGCCGGTAATTTTGATTCATCAAGCCGATAGAACAGCAAATTCCTACTATAAAAAACTTGCCACGTAAGCACCATTTCACTTACGTGGCAAATTTTTATCTTATTGGGATGATTAAATAAGACCTCACTCCAATCGTATTTTCACGAAACAAGCCTAATCCCAGATCACACTCTCATCAAACAAACTGACCTGTCATCAGTCATCATACCATCTAAACAACGGATATTTATACTGATGCCAACTGCCGATCAAAGGTTCATGCCGATGCCGAAGAGGGCGAAGTCGTAGATGGTGGGGTCGGCGGGATTGAAGCGGCGGAGGTGGGCGGTGACCTCATCGACCGAACGACGGTCATTGGCCTTGCGTGTGAGTAGTCCGAGTTCGCGGGAGATATCGCCTACGTGGACATCAAGCGGGATGTAGAGTTGCGAGGGCTTGATCACATCCCACACACCGAGATCAACAATACCGTCGTTACGAACGAGCCAGCGCAGAGCCATGTTGACACGTTTGAGAGCCGTGGTCGATAGGTTCTGCGGGAGACAGCGCGATGCAAGGTCGTTGTGTTCAGGATCTGTCTCCGCCAATACGCGGTTAATTCCCTCGACAAGCTTCCATGCAGGGGCATCTGACTCGGCGATATGTTCACTGCGTCCAAACTCCTGAAGTGAACCGTGACGCGAGTAGATGGCACGGAGTCCGCGAAGATAGTGCTTGAGATGCTGAGTGAAGAATGTACGATGGATATTCTGGCCATCGGGCAGATCCTCGTAGCCCTTATCCATCATATAATCAAACGGTCGGTTGTCCATAAGTGCAAGGAGACGGTCACAATCTCGGCAGATCATCTTACGGTTGCCCCAAGCAATTCCGGAAGTGAGCAGCGATGCAAGCTCTATGTCGCGCAGATCGGTGAAACGATGTGGAAACTGCACCGGGTCATCGCCAATGAAAGACGGCGAGTTGATCCTCGCCGCCTCTGTATCAAGAAGATCCTTCAGGTCTCTTTCTGTCATAAGAAAAACGATATATTTTTATAGTTACTTTAGAAAATAACACTGTTATCGGTGGTGGTGACGGTTGCGGTATCCGTCGCAGCATGCTTAGGAGCGGCAGCGGCAGGTGTCACTGAAACAGTATTCTCAGACGGGACGGTAAATTCCTGCGAAGCAGCATAGTCAGCCATCGCCTTATCAACGTCATCAATAAGAGCCTGATCCTGCTTGTCGCGCGACACGATGATACCGTCAGGATTTATAAGGATGATGCACGGTATTCCAGAAATGCCATAGAGATCGGTCGGGACATTCTGAGCATTTATGATACATGGCCAATCGAGACCATGACTCTTGATGGCTTTAAGCGTATTGGCGGGTTCATCCCATACGGCTACACCTACGACATCAAGCCCACTATCCTTGTAACGGTTGTAGAGTTCCTTGATGACCTTGGTCTGACGGATGCAAGGACCGCACCAGCTCGCCCAAAAATCGACGAGGGTATAGCGGCCCGGCTTAACATAGTCACTGAATTTTTCCGCCTTGCCATCGTATGTCACCGTGAAATCCTTATAGTGCTTGCCTTCGTTTGTCTCGGCAAGAGCGAGACGTGCTTCACGGAGCTTCTTGACACGCTGCGAGGATGCAAGGGATTTGTCGGCTGCAAGCGCAGCGTCAATATGGGCAAGATCCATCTCATAGGCAAGCTGAAGAAACCAGTAAAGTCCGAGGGTGTTGCCCTTGTTCTCGTTATAAGCTCTTACCGGAATGGAATCGTAGGCATTCTTCAGTTTCTCGCTCTGCACGGACTGGATGGAGTCAGCGGTATTCAGTTTGCCGAATTCTGTTTCAAGTTCGTTCATACGGACCTTATCGGAAGTCAGCTTATCATTGAGCGGAGTACCCGACACCTTACCTTCGGGAGAGATGTTGACTTCGCCCTGCTCAACAATAAAGATAGGGCCACGCGCACCATCGACAACCAGACGACCGATAAAAGGATCGCCGGTATGACCTGAAAATTTAGCCTGTCCACCGGTCACGAGAGCTGAATCAATTTTCGCGCCATCATCCCAGCTAAGAAGGTAGGCCATAGTGTTGTTACGATCGGCAGGGAGATCAACGGTCACAAAATAATTAGGCTGAGTGTCGATGGAACATGCGCTGACAATCATCGCGCACATTGAAAGTCCGAATAATGATTTGAAGTTCATAATAAGTTTCAGTGTTTCAGGTGGCAAATGTAGTTAAAATCCGCCAAATGTCCAAAGTGTATGTACGGATTGGATGCTGACTCAGCTCCACGGAAAACACAAAGCACCCGCCGGAGATGATCACGGCGGGTGCTTATGGCAGATAGATGATTATTCTGTGTCAGATCATGCTTACTTCACGACAACCTTGGTAGTAACCGTGCGGCCGGAAGCGAGGGTATCGACCTTGATGAGAATACCCTTGGCATCAGAACCGACACGCATACCCTGAAGATTGTAGAACACGGTGGAAACGACTTCCTCACCGGCTGCGACAGCATCGATACCGGAAGTGGAACCGCCTACGGAAACAGCCTCACCGAGACCGCCCATCTCATTGGCAGCACGTACGGAGTAGATAGCATCGTCGGCGCGGCTCTCAGTGATATCAAACTGAGGTTCGAGAGTAAAGCCGATCACCTTACCGTTGCGGCATACGGCCCAGCAAGAAACGTAGTCGCTATTGTCCCAAGTGATGATGTTGCCGTTGAGAGCCACATTGGCGGGAGCGGGAGCCTGCTCTGTAAAGCTTGCGGGATCCCAATCATCGTCACCACCCATCACAGCCTCGTAAGTGAAGCCATCTGCCTCTTCCTTGGTGAGGACGGGATTGTTCTCATGATTGTCGCCAAAGGTCTTCTTGCGCTGGCTGAGATCAATTACAGTGCCGGTAGAAGTCATGGAGTTGTACTCGGCAAAACGTGCGGGCCAACCGCCACTCATCTCATTCCAGCCGATTGCAGAGGGCTTGACGGTCATCTTGGTGTCAATATAGACAGCGATCGGAGTACCACTACCCCAAGGACGACCGAGGGTATAGTTACCGTCAATCTCATCTTTCTCACCTACGATCTCACAATCCTTGAATACATAACCGTATTTCTTGGGTACAGACGGAACGGCGAGATAGCCACCCTTTTCACACATCTGGAGAGTAACGGCGTTGTAATAAACGTCGCCCTTACCGCAGAGGAAGTCTGTACGGCCACGGAGCATACCGCCTTCAAAGTAGAAGCGGCCGCCCTCATTGTTGGAAACGTAGGTGTCCTGATAAGCCCAGAGGCAGACATCCTTCATCATGGTCTTGTTTGAGCCGTCGTTGAGCACGATGTCACGACCACGGTTATCACCCATAGAGCTCTTCAAAGTAAGATTCTGGAAATAGGTGTTGGTCGCACCCTTATCGAGACGGAGCACATCGCCCTTACCGATACCTTCGAGGAGGTTTGCAGTACCGAAGCCGTTATTGCCTTCACCTGAAGGAACTGTGTTGGTGATGACAACACCGTCCATGCTTTCACCGATGAAAGAAATGTTGGGAGTGTTCACATAAGTGGTGGGATCGGGGTATGCATTGCCGTCGCTACCGGTCTTGGTGGCGGTTGCACTTGCGGGCATACGGTAGAAACCATCGTGGATGAAGATGCGGAAACGCTTGCTCTTGTCGTCACGTGAACCGGCAGCCTTGAGAGCGGCCACGAGTTCATCGACAGTGCTTACTTCGGCATCAAAGAGAGTCTTGGCAACGGCGGGACGGGTCTTTGTTGTAAAGTTGATGGTGATCGCGTCCTTGATAGCGTTGTCAGTAAGGTCCATCACACTGTTGGCGGGGAGAGTGAAGGTGTATTTGGTAGCATAAGCAAGGTTCTTGTACTGGAAAAGAACTGTCTTGCCGGAAACGGAGGGAGTGAGTTCGAGGTCACCTATGGTAGCCTTCACTCCATCCTTAACCTTAACCTTCTCATCGAATGTGAGAACGACCTTACCGTTGATAGAGGCAGTCGAAGAACCCTCTTCAGGGATGAACGATACGAGTACGGGCGCAGTACCGTCGTCGATAAGCTTGGTAGTGCCGAGAATGTAGGTAGCACCGATGCAGGCACCGTCATTGTCTGACTTAGTACCGTCAACAGTCGATGACTTGTCTGCGACCCAGCGGAGATAGACGCTTTTCTGGTTATTGGCATCAGCCGGAATAGTAAACTCACCGTCGGTCCAGTGCTTTGCACCCGGCATGTTGATGCTTCCGATAGTCTTCCAGTTTTCACCGTCGAGAGAATACTCAACGTTGTAGGTCTGGTAAGCATTGTAATTATAAACCATTGCAGTAATCACCTTGAGATCGGTGAACGCCTCGGCGTTGACAACTGTCTGCCAGTAATAGTCACCGAGACCGGAAGTGCGCCAGTTCACGCCACCGGGACGGCCTTCGTAGCCACCGGAAGCCTCGCTCTTGTCGAGCCAGCCCTGAGAATCACCCTCGGCATTGCGGAGCACGAGAGCTGCAGCATCATTGTCGGCTGAAGCGAAGTCTGCCACACGACCATTGTTACCTGAGCGGATGAAGTCCCAGCCAACGACGTAATCGACTGCTGAATAAACAGCGGTGAATGACTTGTCAGCATCCATCACAAACTGGATTTCGCTTGACGACTGACCGTCGTTCCAATTTGTGAAGGTAAGGATCGGGTTGCTGCTTGCAACGAGAGTTACGGTAGTACCCTCTTCATACATGTTCTTTCCATCAACCACAGTCGGAGCGGGGGTCGGAGTGACCATGTAGCTGTTAGCACCACCTTCTACATTATAATCAAGGGCGAAAGTACGGAGCTGCTCGAAGTTAGCAGTGATTTCAGCGTTGGCATTGACAACGAAAGTGAACGAAGCTTCGCTCGAAAGCTCCTTACCTGCGGCATCAGTCCAGTTGATGAACTTATAGCCGAAGTTGCGTGCGGCAGTGAGAGTAACCTCAGTGCCCATCTCATATTCATCTGCTGCGGGATAGGCGGTCACCTTACCGGCAGCCTCGATGTTCTGGCCAAGTGTGAGAGTGAATTTCTCAACCTCCTCGACAGTACCGTTAAGGATACCGTTGATGTGCACGTCAGAAACAAGGAGACCCTTGTTGGTGGCATAACCATTGTTCATAATAAGGTTGAAACCTTCGCCTGAAGTGAGAGCCTTCTGCTGCTCGGCGGTAAGGGTGTATTCAAACTTGACGGTATATGAATCGAGACCGCCACGCGCATCATCAGCCTGAGTCTTATTATTACGATGAGGAGTAATCGCTGCAAATTCAACAGCCTCTCCGCCTGTGACAGAACCACGGACAGTGACATCATTGCCGGAACCGTCAGTGCCGTCACGACCTACATAGAAACTTACGCTTACGGGGGTGAACGTAAGGCCCTTGACGGGTTTGACTGTCCATTTGATGATATCGGAAGCTCCATTTCCGGAAGCGATATCAACAAACTGGATGTCGGGGCACATAGTTGTGCTGATCACCTTCTTGAAGTTACAGTCACCTATGTCGAAATTGGCAATCGAGAAAGTTCCTTCGGGAGAAACAACGACATTCTCCATGAAGTCAGAAGAGTTGAATGCCCATACAACTGAAGCCTCCTGATCAGCGAAAGTTGAGCCGGAGAGATCTTTAGGTACGAAAGGAAGCACCACCTGAACGTAACGGTAATAAGAACCGTCGCCGATCACGAGATCAACGAAATCAGCCTTACCCTGACAGGTGAAAGCGGGCGAGTTAGTACCATCGCCGATAGCGATACCATCGACAGTGGTTGTCGTGGGAGCACTATATGCCTCAACCGAAACCACCGCGCCTTTGCATGAGGGTACTTTGAATGTCGTTCCGCCATTCATCTGCGCCCAGTCATTCCAGTTACCGTTTGCAATCTTACCACCATTATTGGTGTCGAAATCAAGCTTGACATCGATCACTTCAGTTCCGATCTTAGCCTGAGTAACCCAGAAACCAGTCACATTCTGAAAACCTACAGTCGGTGCTCCGTTCTGACGCTGGAAATCCCAACGGAGGGTGACAGCATCCGCACGATCAGCGAGGCTTACAGTATTGTTAACGAAAACCGGAGTGAGAGCGAGGGGTGCGGTCACGGTCACCACTTCGCCAAGTTCATAGTTCTTGCTGCCGTCAGTCCAACCTACGAGGGTTTTGCCTTCCTGATAAATGGTGAAATTGGCAGGAATGGTGAAAGTCTTGCCGACCTCGACCTTTTCAGAGGCGGGAAGAATACCGGCATCAGCATATTCACCGAAACCGAACGACACTTCGACATCCTCGGCAAGCGTGGAGGGATCGACTGCCTCGACAGCGATGTAAGGAGTGTAGGCACCACCGGCAATCGTGAGAGTAGTTGCATCGCCTTTGTAGATAGCAGAAACGACATTGGCTTCTTTGTCATTGTGGAAACATGCACCAATGTTAGTGTTGAAAGTAGCGACAGTCTCGCCTGCTGCATTCTTGACGGTCACGTCACCGCCCCAAGCACAAGAGCCCATAGTCACCCGTACAGGACCGTCAACTGCAACAGTCGAGGAGAAGTTTCCCCAACCGTGCTCGTCGGAATGATACTTTCCTGTAAGAACGATAGCTGCGCCAGCATCATCAGCTGCTACGCGGCTCACAGAGCCATCAGCACCGACGGCTACACCAAAAGTCGTGGATGACTTAGACGAGATCTCATCTTCCGTCAGAAGATTACCGTTCGTCAAATCTACCTTGATGTCCTTGAACTCAGCGCGTGCCGATTGGAAACCCAACAGACAGGCAAGAACGAGGACAACGTTCCAGATTCTTTTTGTCATGAGTAAAAATTTGAATGATTGGTATTAAATTTATTGATAATGAAATAAAGACAGTGTAATTTTGACTTATTGTAAAATAATAGTCCAGATAGGTGGTCACTTACGTTTTATACAATGCAAATCTACAACATAATTCGCTAATATACAAGAGGAAAGATAACATTTATAAAAACAATTTACCTTCCTCCTAAAAGCACCTAACAGTAGATAAGCGACAAATACAAATGTGAGGGCAATAATAAGATCAAATCAAACGTTATACCTAACTCAACAGGATTCCAAATACCGATATTATTTCCTGACAGGACTTATCCTCCCGAATTTTCGAAAATGTAAGATAATCAGAGTGTTTTATACAAACGGAATTTGTCGCACCAGAATTTTGAAGTTGGCCTGCCACTCCTATTTTCGATTTTTGAATATCGAATTTCGAACCTTTTTTCGACTTACGCTTTTCGACAAGCTCACCCTTATCATTCCTTTCTATTGTCAATCTATTCAAGCGTTCGGGTTTATGATATGTGCTCAAGTAACTTTCTGCTTTGTCAAATACTTCTTCGTTTCCTTTTTGCATCAAAGGAATCAATATGTCTTCCAACTTACCATAATTGGCATCAGGACGAGCAAAGATATATGCACCATAATCAATATTTTCAATCGTACACTTGCTTCCATTACCTGTCAATTTTACATCAACAGATAAAATATTACTCAGTTCTGCCCCTATTTCATCAACACGCTTATCAATTCCTCTATCATCAGCGTCAAAAAGATAGAACACAGCATATTTATCCCCGGCAGAAGTAGGCATGAAAGCTCTTGGATCTGTCAAAGCAGCCATTGAACGGATATCCTTTATCAACTGTGAACGCAGTTTTTTCTTCCCATCACCACCGATAGCATACAATAAAACCAATTCATCTTCGCCACGGACCAGAACATCAGAAGGCAGAAGACGTTCACGAACGTCCTCCAGCTTTCGTTCTGAAATCTTTTCACCTATCGCTTGTTTTGAAAGATATTCATCAAGTGGTTTCGGATACTCACTTAACTTCAGTTTACTGTTCACAAATCCATCGGTCAATAATATCCGATATAAAAACGCCACATCATGCGGACCTTCACATAGAGTAATGAGTATCTTCATTATCGTATATCAATATTTATGCTTGCCACCAATTCACGCAAACGTTTTCCTTCTATAAACTTATAATCAACTTTACCATTCTCATCACGGAAAAGATGATAGGCCATAAGACGATTATCCGGCACAGCAGAAAATGCATCAATACACTCTTTACTATGAGTGGAAATATAGAGCTGAACATTAAATCTCTCTGCCAAAGAATCCAAGAACAATGCGAACGGCTTCAACAATGCAGTATGGATCGCACT
>NZ_JAIDBW010000034.1:0-48931 GCF_029056165.1 Duncaniella sp.
ACCGAGCGTATTTCAGTCAACGGTCAGACCCACTTCAACGTGGTACTCAGCGAGGATTCCGAAGCCCTCGATGAAGTTGTCGTGATCGGTTACGGTGGTTCACGCGCACGCCGCGACCTCACCGGTTCCGTAGGTTCGGTTTCAGGCGCGAAACTCGCCGCAGTCCCCGTCACTTCCGCAGCCGTCGCCCTTCAGGGTAAGGTGGCAGGTGTGCAGGTGACTACAGTCGATGGTCAGCCGGGTGCCGACATCAACATCCGCGTGCGTGGTGCGACATCAGTGACCCAGTCAAATGACCCGCTCTACATTGTCGATGGTTTCCAAGTTGAAAACATCAATGACATCCCGCCGAGCGACATCCAGAGCATCGACATCCTCAAGGATGCATCTCTCACCGCTATATATGGCGCGAAAGGTGGTAACGGCGTAGTCATCGTGACAACCAAGTCAGCCGCTGAGGGCAAGACTCAGGTATCGCTCAACCTTCAGGGTTCGGTTTCACATATCTCGAAGAAACTCGATCTCATGAATGCCTACGACTTCGTTGACTATCAGTGGGACTTCGCAACAGGTCGTTCAAAGTCATCATCCTCTGCAAAACTCTTCCGTTACAACTTCGGTAATATCCGCGACCTTGATCTCTATCGTTCAGCCCCAACTCACGACTGGCAGGATGAAGTGATGGGCAACAATCCATTCTCTTACTCCACCAACTTCTCTATCGGCGGCGGTAACGACAAGACCCGCTACAACATTTCGTTCACCCAGTCGGATGACCGAGGTATCATCATGGGTTCAGGTGTGCGCCGTACAAACATCCACACCAAGCTCTCTACAAAGATCCTCCCCAACCTTACTTTACAGTACAACCCCAAAATCTCCTATCGTCGTGACGAAGGTGCAGGCGGTGACAACGTAGGTACAGGCGGTATCATCGACGTACTCCGCTACCGTCCCTCCAACGGTATCCGCGAGCTTGGCGGCATCTTCTGGGCCCCCGGCGTAGCCGACCCCGATCAGGAAGCTCTCTTCGAATATACCAATCCTGTCAACGACATCAGAACCAATGTCCGTAAGAAACACTCTTATACGATTGCAAATCAGGCTTCTCTTGAATTCAAGCCCATCGAGGGTCTGACTCTCCGCACCGAAGGCAACTACACCTTCTCATTCGCGGACGACAACCGTTTCTGGGGTCCCCTTACCTCGGAAGGCAAGAAGTATCAGACTCTCCCCGTAGCCGAGATCAAGAAGACACAGACCAACCAATACACTTGGACCACCACTGCTTCCTACGACTGGAGCATCAAGGAGAAGAACAACTTCTATGCCCTCGTAGGTTTCGAACTCTATCACAAGCAGGCTCAGAACACCGACCAGAAGAACCGCTACTTCCCCCGCGAAATCACTGCTGACAAGGCCTTCAACAATATGGGACTCGGCAAGGCATGGGTTTCCGAATCAAACCTCGGCACAGCTGACCGCACAACTTCTTACTTCGGCCAGCTCAGCTACAACTACGATCACAAGTATCTCCTGTCGGCTACCTTCCGTGCTGACGGTTCGACAATGTTCGCTCCCGGTCACCAGTGGGGTTACTTCCCCTCGGTTTCAGGTGCGTGGGTACTCTCAAGCGAGGATTTCATGAAGGATCTCACTTGGCTTGACGAGCTTAAACTCCGTGCAGCCATCGGTAAGGCCGGTAACAACCGTATCAAAGCCGACATGTGGCGTTACCTCTATACCTCCAACGGTTCAGGCGGTCCAAACTTCGGCGAATCGTCAACCAATCCGGATGGAGAGATGTACTACGACACCTCAAAGTATCTCCCCAACCCCGACATCAAGTGGGAGACAACCCTCACACGTAACTTCGCTCTTGATCTTGCATTCTTCAACGGCCGTCTCCGTCTCACTCCCGAATACTACTGGAACACTACCTCCGACCTTATCTATGAGGCCGACGTGCTGACCACCATCGGTTACAGCAAGCAGTATCGCAACATCGGTCAGGTGACCAACCGCGGTTTTGAACTTTCGATCAACGGCGACATCCTCCGTGGCAAGGACTATGTCCTCTCGGCCAACTTCAATATCGGTGCAAACAAGATGAAGGTCGATAAACTGACAGGCGACGAAAACTTCCTCGAACTCCGTCACGGCCGTACAAACTCAGAAGCCGGCAACAACTACCGCCTTCAGGTCGGTGGCGAGGTAGGTCTCATCTACGGTTATGTCTATGACGGTCTCTACGGTTTCGATGAGTTCACCTATAATTCTGCTTCGTCAGTCTATGATCCCATTCCTCAGGTTTTCGATGAAAACGGCAAGCTCATTTCCGGAACTGTGAAGATGGATAATATGTATAACTCCAACGATCAGGGTACGCAGACCCAGCCCGGTAAACCCAAGTTCAAGGATCTCAACGGTGACGGTGTCATCGACGAGAATGACAAGACCGTGATCGGCCGTACGACTCCCAAACTTCAGGGTGGTTTTGGTCTCAACGGTCAGTGGAAGGGCTTTGACTTCACTGCCAACTTCACCTTCTTCCTCGACTTCGACGTATATAACGCCACTGCCTACACTCTGTCATCATCGAAGAACAATAAGAACAACTTCTACAACGTCCTTTCTTCGTTCAACAAGGCTAACCGCTGGACTTACACCGATGTTGAGTATCGTTGGGAGCACATGCTCGGCAACACACAGGCTACATGGACTAATTTCGAAGGTTCAGGCGTGCCAATGGACAAGGCTCTCCTCGACGGTTATGAAATGTATCAGTACATCAACCGTGACCGCACCGAGTGGAACCCCGCAGATGTCAATAAGGAATATACTATCTCGCGCTTCGTCGAAGACGGTTCGTTCCTCCGTTGTACCGACATCACTCTCGGCTACAGCCTTCCCTCAAAGATCTTCCAGAAGATCGGTATGAGCAAGTGTCGTTTCTATGCTTCTGTCACCAACCCCTTCATCATCACCAAATATTCCGGTTACGATCCTGAGGTTGACGTCCAGAGCGGCCTTACTCCTTCCTACGACATGAACCGCTACCCGCGTAGCCGCAGCTATGTATTCGGTATCAATCTGTCATTCTAATTAAATCATAATACCAAATTACGGAATAATCACAATGAAATTTCGCAATATATTCATAGCAGGTCTCTCGGTTGCGTCTCTCGCTTCCTGCTCGGACTATCTTGAGGTCGATGCGCCCTCACAGAATGTCCCGGAATATGTCTATTCCGACAAAACTGAGATGAACAATGCTCTCAACGGCATCTACACGTCGATGTTGAGTGGCGACACATACGGTGACAAGATGTATTCGACCTACGTCATGAACACCGATGTCGATTTCAAGACCAATTCAAGCCGCTTCCTTTCAGGTTCGGCATGGAGTCGCTACGATGCGGACCCCGACGGCGGTGCGATCAACTCGACTTGGGCTGCTCAATATGCCACCATCGAGCTTGCCAATCTTTTTGTCGAGGGTGCTGAGTCGTCATCGCTCTACGATCCTGAGGAAGAAACCGACTATGCCGATATCCGTCAGATGATCGGTGAGGCCAAGGTGATGCGCGCCATCGCTTACCATGACCTTACATGGATGTTCGGAGACGTTCCTTTCTCCTTCAACTCGTCGCGTACCACGACAGAGCGTATCTATCCCATCACTGACCGCGCCGAAGTTCTCGACAAGATCATCGAGGACCTGAAAGAAATTTCGGAGGACATGAAGTTTGCTTCTGAGCTCAGCGACGGTGTAGAGCGTATCTCTAAGGAGATGGCTTGGGCGATGATTGCCCGTATCGCACAGACTGCCGCAGGCTATACTCTTCGTCCCGACGGCGATTCCTACGGCAAGATGGAGCGCATGAACCCCGATGATTACCTCGATTACTATGCGATTTCCCGCGACTATGCAAAGAAAGTCATGGACTCTCAGAAACACAGCCTCGGAAAGCCGTTCTATCAGGTATTCTATGACCAGTGCCGTTTCATGTCCTCTACCGGTGACGACATTATATGGGAAATCCCCTTCGCTAAGACTGCCAATGGCCGCGTGGGTTATGACCACGGTCCAAAACTCGATTCCTATCAGAGTGAGACTCCCCATAACTACGGCGAGGCCAAGTCAAACAATCGTCTGAACGCCGCATACCGCTTCATGTTTGACGAAAACGACGCACGCCGTGACTATGTCAACCAGCTCACCAAGTACGATGCTCCCAATGGCGACGCAATACTTGATAACACCTATACGATTTCAAACGGTAAGTGGTCCAAACTCTGGGTTCCCGGTGGTCTTGGTAGCCAGACTACCGACAACACCGGTATCAACTTCCCATTCATGCGCTATACCGATGTCCTCCTTATGTTTGCCGAGGCTGTCAATGAAATAGAGCATGGAGTGAATGGCCCCAACGGCGCAGAGGCTGTCAGCACTCTCGCACAGGTACGTCACCGTGCCTTCCCCAACAATCCTGAGCTCGTTGAGCCCTACATAGCAGCCCGCACTTCTGAGGAAGATTTCCGTAAGGCAGTCCTTGACGAGCGTAAGTTTGAGTTTGCCGGTGAAAATATGCGCTGGCGCGACCTCGTGCGTCACGATCTCCTCGCCGAGAATGTTTATTGGACATTCTACCGCTATCTCTCGCTTGCCGAGGCATCCGAGAGTTCTTCGACCAATCTCGGTCATGTTGCCGCATACGATTTCGACGGTGACGATGAGGCTTACGACAAATTCCCCTTCACTTATCACAACATCCGTAGCGTCGATAACAAGATGACCGTTGATGGTGTCGAGATGCCCATCTATCCCGAAAGCGTATTCCCCAACCAGAATGTCAAGGTGTGCCGTGTCCTCAATCCCTACCGCACCATGTCGTCGGCTGAAGTCAACGGCCTCGGTCTCAGCAACGTCCGTCAGGACATTGTCGAGTGGTCAAAGGAGGGTAATATCCGTAACGAGATCCGCTTCTCACTCCGCGGCTACATCTATATGACTCCCGAAGAAGGTGACGAGAATGGTGCTGGAGGTGTTGTCGTGATCAACAACAACGGCAAGTATTCTATGGATGTAAGGGATCTGGCCAATAAGCCTGACCGTACGAATCTCCCTGTCATCCGTTACATCCTCCCCATCCCCCGCGCTGTCCTCAGCCGCTCGGAGGGCCGCTACCAGAATTATTACGGCTACAAGTAATTTTAACCTGATTATCTAACAAAACAGAAATGAAAAAATTCCTATATGCCCTTACGCTTCTCGTCGCTGTCGGAGCAACCTCTTGTAAGGACGACGATACAAGCTACTCGCCGGCGGATCTGGACCGTATGCCCCGAACCATGTTCCGCAGCGAAAATTCAACCAACGTGAAGCCTGAGAACGACGACTATGCATCTAAGGTCGTTCCCAACTCGATCAACACAGTGCAGCTCTACTGGTATGGTGTGGAAGGTGCGGCCGGTTATGAGATCCGCTATGCGGAGAATCTCAACAGCGGTCTTCTCGATGACTGGAATAATCCGGATAAGATTGTCGAGTCTTTCATCGTGGGCCCCGAAGTGACTCACATCGAGATTTCCAACCTCAACTACAAGACTGACTACCGCTTCATCATCCGCGTGCTTTCACCCAAGGGTGAGGAATATCATTCGGAGTGGTATGGTATCGGTGGTGGACGCGAATGGGAGGACTATCTCGGAATCCAGACCGGTGACCGCTATCCGACCCCCAATATCTGCGGTTCGAAGGATAAGGACTACCACGAGGTGACATTCACCTACGCTCTCGCATT
The DNA here is from genome assembly GCF_029056165.1 of Duncaniella sp. Taxonomy (NCBI): domain Bacteria; kingdom Pseudomonadati; phylum Bacteroidota; class Bacteroidia; order Bacteroidales; family Muribaculaceae; genus Duncaniella; species Duncaniella sp. Next base: position 5,808 of record NZ_JAIDBW010000034.1, read on the forward strand.
CAACGAGGCTGACTATTCCAAGAATGACCTCCGCGAAACTCTTGATGATGGCTCTCCTAACCCCGACTACATCAAGAAGAATTTTGAAGTGGATGCTGACGGAAACTTCGTCGCTACAACTGTCGTTGTCAAGCCTGCTCCATTCAATCCGGAGGCAAGTATGCCCGACGGATTCGTGAACGGTACGCGTGTCCTCACTCCCGAAGAAATCGCTGCCGGCGAAATTCGTCTCACTGGTCTGTCAGAAAACTCAGGTTACTACGTTACCATCCGTAATGATGCCCGTATGTTCACATATACCAATCTTTCAGGGCAGACCGTGACTTGCGACATCGACGCTGAGTACAATCAAGTGTTTGTCCGTACCAAGGGTGATCCCGGAGCTCCGATCATCATCGAGCCTATAGTTGATCCCAATGACACCATTCCCGGTGCGGTTGAGTACAATGCTACCCGTATTGACACCATCATCACCAACTTTGTCAACTCTAATGTGCTTGCCGAAGGTCAGGTGTATTATCTCCGTGGAGGCCATAACTATTACACCGTAGGCAATCCCTTAGTACAGAAGGGTTTCACTCTTGCAACCCATCCCGATGACCTTGCGCAGGGCAAGCGTGCCGTTGTCTTCCTCGGCGGTATCTCTGAAAAGGGCGGCAGCCCCGTGACAGGTAACTGGGTTTTCGGTAAGAACAAGGAGGCTGGCGATGTTGACGCTCCCATCCAGATCGAGGACGTGATCTTCGAGGGCATCGACTTCCAGTGTCCTCTCGCCCGCAACTTTGGTCAGGGTAGTGCAACCGGTAACTATTTTGCCAATATGTACTCAGGTGGTCTTGCGGTGACTTTCGAATCATTCCAGCTGAAGAATTGTACGTTCCAAGGATTCATCCGTGGCTTCTTCCGAGTTCAGGGTCCGCGCTACAAGATTTTCAAGAAGATTCTTGTCGAAGACTGTCTGTTCTACAATCAGGGTTATTATGACAACAACGGTCGTGGTTACTCATGGTTTGCAGGCGACGGTAATCATGTGAAGTCAAACCTCTACAATGACTTCCAGATGCGCCGTTGTACGTTCTACGATTCTCCCCGCCATGCTCTCCTTTCTGACAATAACAAGGATCTTCTGTGGGGTAGCGACGTGAAGTTCAATATCACTATTGAGAACTGTACGTTCATCAACTTCTCTACCCGCTCGTCAGGCCGTCTATTCTTCGAGTTCCGTTACCTCCCGGACAACTCATACATCGCCTTCAAGAACAACCTTATCGTTCTTGCTTCTGATCCTTCCGACAACCGTGACCTCAACCAGTCTGCATGTGACTTCCGTAATATATCCGGTAGCGGTAACGTGACATGGGATCTCAAAGACAACTACTCTCTCGGTAGCCGCGATGCCCACATGGTTGATGACGGTATCTTCACTTCTGCTGCTTTCTCGGCCAATAAGAATGCCATCGGCGACAAGTGGGACTGGACGCCGGGTCTCGTATCAGGCAATTCTTCCGACCTTATCGTGAAGACCGGTACTCCCGCTCTCCGTGCCGATGAATTCTTCCAGAACCCCAACCCGAAGAACAAGGCATTTGACAAGGCTGCTCCCAACAAGGACGACCATGCCGCTCCCGACAACATCTTCGAGGCTCTCAAGGTCAAGAACGACGCCAAGGTTCAGTCTCACGAGATCTATCAGAAGAAGATCGGTGACCCCCGTTGGTATTGATCTGCGTGCAGGATCCGTCCTAATCACAGAGTTCAACTCTACCGATAGTCTTTAACATCATTAGGCTTCAGATAGCCGTCAGGCCGGTCCATTATGGATCGGCCTGACATTTTTTATTAGTGTAATTCATAAATAGATCAGATCAATGTATGATTCATTACATTTTTTAAGATTCACTGATCGCCCTTGACTCCTCGTGTGGTTTCCGATTCAAAATGATTGTTTTTAGGCCGAATTAAACTTTATGTAAGTTCTTTTATGCATTATTTAAAGATTTTTTCTTAATTTTGCACCGACTAATACCAATTTCAAAACTTAGTAATGAGCCAGCTTATCACCATTTCACCTTCGCCTCATGCGCAGACATCAGTCACGGTGAAGAAGCTGATGACCCATGTCATCATTGCCCTTCTTCCGGCTGTCGCATTGGCACTTTACTGCTTCGGTCTCGGTGCAGCAATCGTAATAGTCACATCCATAGTCGGTTGTGTGGCTGTTGAATACCTTATCTCACGTTACATGCTCGGAGAACAACCCTCCATCGGCAATATGTCGGCCGTCCTTACCGGACTTCTCCTTGCTCTCAACCTCCCGTCCAACCTCCCCGTGTGGACAGTCCTTATCGGTTGCGTCATCGCAATAGGCATCGGCAAGATGACTTTCGGCGGTCTCGGATGCAACATCTTCAATCCCGCACTCGTAGGCCGCGTGTTCCTTCTCCTCTCATTCCCCGTGCAGATGACCACATGGCCTCTCCCGATGGAAAACCGTCTCAACTATCTCGATGCCACCACCGGAGCGACCACTCTCGGTCAGCTCAAGATGGCTCAGATCAACGGTGAGGACGTCGATCTTCTCAATCAGGCTCTCGGTTTCACCGGCGGTTCGATGGGTGAGATCGGTGCTATAGCCCTTCTGATCGGCTTCATCTATCTGCTCTGCACCCGTGTGATCACATGGCACATTCCTGTCGCCATCCTTGGCACTGTAGCCCTTTTCTCGCTCTGCATCGGAGCTAACGTCGGCGTGCAGCTCCTCACAGGTGGTCTCATGCTCGGCGCGATCTTCATGGCAACTGACTATGTGACATCACCTATGAGCCATGCGGGCATGATCATCTACGGCGTTATGATCGGTATAATTACTGTCATCATCCGTCAGTGGGGCGCATACCCCGAAGGCGTTTCCTTCGCCATCCTTATCATGAACGGTGTCACTCCGCTCATCAACCGCTATGTCAAACCCCGCAAATTCGGAGAAGGGAGGGTAGCCGCATGAAATCGACACTCGTAAACATGGTGCTCTCGCTTGGCATCATCACCATCGTGGCCGCTGCTGCACTCGCAGGAGTCTATACAGCCACAAAAGAGCCTATCGCACAGGCCAAGGCCGAGAAGCAGAAAGCCGCTATCGGTCAGGTGCTTCCCGACATTCAATTCAACAATAATCCCGCCGAGGAGGCCACTGAAGTGACCGTCGATGGCGAGACGGTCACCGTCTTTCCCGCCCGTCAGGACGGCGAGATCGTGGGTCTTGCAGTAGAGAGCCACGACACCAACGGTTTCTCCGGTCTCATCACCGTCATGTATGGCTTCAACCCCGCAGGCGATATCACCGGTTATGCCGTGATGCAGCACGCCGAGACTCCCGGCCTCGGATCGAAGATGGGCGAATGGTTCTGCAATCCCGCCCACAGCATCATCGGCCTGAATGCCGCTACTTCCAACCTCACCGTCAGCAAGGACGGTGGCGATGTCGATGCCATCACAGCAGCCACCATCTCGTCACGCGCATTCCTCCGCGCGCTCACCCTTGCTAACCAAGCCTCACAACAATTCGCTGCACAGCAATAATCTTACCGCGCCATGAATGATAAACTCAAGATACTTTTCAACGGCATCATAGCCGAAAACCCGACATTCGTGCTGATGCTCGGTATGTGTCCTACACTCGGAACTACCGGTAGCGCACTCAACGGTATGAGTATGGGTCTCGCCACAATGGCAGTGCTTATCTGCTCCAACGTGGTTATCTCACTTATCAAGAACTTCGTGCCTTCGAAGGTCCGTATCCCCGCCTATATCGTGGTCATCGCAGCCTTCGTTTCCGTGCTTCAGCTCGTCATGGAGGCCTACGTGCCCTCGCTCTACGCTACGCTCGGCATCTTCATCCCCCTTATTGTGGTCAACTGTATCGTGCTCGGACGTGCCGAGGCTTTCGCTTCGCGCCACAATGTTATCGACAGCTGTCTTGACGGCATCGGTATAGGTCTCGGCTTCACCATCGCCCTCACCCTCCTCGGAGCTGTGCGCGAATTCCTTGGAACTGGCAAGATCTTTGATCTCACCATCTATCCCGAACAGTTTGGTTCGCTCGTGTTCGTCCTCGCCCCCGGCGCGTTCATCGCCCTCGGCCTGCTTATCGCTCTTTTCACTAAGCTCCGCGCAAAATCATGCTGATGAACAGCTGACTGATACTTAATACGTCACATTTAATACCAGAATTAAGATCATGCTTGAATATATTTCCATCATCATAACGGCGATCTTTGTCAATAACATCGTCTTCGCCCAGTTCCTCGGCATCTGTCCGTTCATCGGAGTGTCGCGCAAGCTTTCGAGCGCAGTCGGCATGGGTGCGGCCGTGACTTTCGTAATGATCATCGCCACCGCCATTACGTGGCTGCTTCAGGATCTCGTACTCACACCCTTCGGGCTGGAGTTCATGCAGACCATCGTCTTTATCCTCGTGATCGCCGCCCTCGTGCAGATGCTTGAGATCATCCTCAAGAAGATCGCTCCCGTGCTCTACAGCGCGCTCGGTGTATTCCTCCCGCTCATCACCACTAACTGTGCCGTCCTCGGTGTGGCTATCACGGTTGTGCAGAAGAACATGGATCTCGGCCAGAGCATCGTCTATGCTTTCGCAACCGCGATCGGTTTCACTATGGCTATCGCCATCTTTGCCGGTATCCGCGAGCAGCTCGCATGGACATCCGTCCCCAAGGCAATGCGTGGTGTGCCTATCGCAATGATCTGCGCCGGTCTTCTCGCCATGGCCTTCATGGGTTTCTCCGGTATCAAGATCGGTTGATCCTAACATTCCCCTACATCTGTCAATGTTCCGTGACGGTGGATATGCGTGAGTCATTCCACCTCACCGCATAAATATTCGCCTGAAACTATAAAGACGAAATAATGAGAGCCTTCCATTCCATATAGGGACGGAAGGCTCTCAGTCGCTTATCAATAGCATTTATTTGCTTCTATATATGCAGCTTTAAATTTTTATATCTAATATTTTATATTTGTAATATGATGTCCACCTTCCGACTGTTCCCGCTCTTGTCATTAATCATAGTGATGTTCACAGCATGTTCACGGCATAACAGCCCTGATCTTGCCTCCCGCCTCGGTGAGATAACGGATAGTGCCCCCGGACAAGTCGGGATCGCAGTGATCCTGCCGATGGGAGATACTGTCACCATCGGTTGTGACAGTGTCCGTTATCCGCTAATGAGCGTTTTCAAGCTTCATCAGTCCATCGCTCTCGGCCGCGTACTCGACGAGTCCGGTGTGGGGCTTGACACAATCGTTACGATCGCGCGTAGAGAGCTTAATCCTGATACATGGAGTCCGCTGTTGGTCGATCATCCCGAAGGAGACGTAAGCCTACCGCTGACAGATCTGCTGGACTACCTCCTGCTGCAGAGTGACAACAATGTGAGTAACATACTTTTTGACCGCTTCTGCCACGTAGCGATGACCGACAGCATAATCCGCAATATGACGGGCGACAATGATTTCAAGCTTACATACACTGAACACGAGATGCAGCTTGACCATGCGAAAGCCTATCGTAACTGGAGTTCTCCTAAGGCGTGTGCAGCTCTGATGGCCTCTCTTTTCACCGACAGCCTGCTTTCAGCTCCGAAGCAGCAGTTTATCATTTCTGCACTGAAACGTTGCGAGACGGGCCGTGAACGCATCCCAGCAGCCTTTACCCATAATGATAGCGTGACGATAGCACATCGCACAGGCAGTGGCTACATCAATGAACACAATGAGATAGTAGCTGTCAATGACGTGGCTCATATCATCCTTCCCGATGGCCGGAACTACACGCTTGCTGTTCTCGTCAAGGATTATTCCGGAACGCAGGAGGATGCCGAGAGGTTGATAGCCCGAATATCCTCAGAGGTCTATGCCTATATTGAGGATCAGCGTTAAACTGATCGGGCATACCCGATCCTGCACGAAAAAAGCAAGCGGGAACGCTATTCCGGTAAAAGAAATCCGGAAAAGCGTTCCCGCTAATAATTTTATTTCAGATGGAGCTTAGCCCATAAAGAGGGTTTCGAGAGCATAGACGGCTATACCGGCTATGTAGCCCACGAAAGCGATCCATGTGAATTTCTTGAGGTACCATCCGAAGCTGATTTTCTCTAGTCCCATGACCACAACGCCGGCTGCAGATCCGATGATGAGCATTGAACCGCCGACACCGGCACAGTAGGCGAGTAGCTGCCAGAAGAGGCCGTCGCATGCGAAGTCGCCTGTAGCTGCGATGGGATACATGTCCATACAGCCTGCCACGAGAGGAACGTTATCGACAATACTTGAAACGACACCGATCACACCGGTCACGAGATAGTGGTTGCCGTTGGAAACCTCGTTGAGCCACTGGCCGAAAGCGGTGAGAACACCTGTTTCCTGAAGGGTTGCCACGGCGAGGAGGATACCGAGGAAGAAGAGGATGGTTGCGAGATCGATACGTGAGAGGAGGGTCGTTACCTTGAGATGGCTGGTCTCAGCTGCAATGGAGAGACGGGAAGTGCGCCATTCACTGACGAGCCAAAGTACTCCGAGAGCAAGAAGGATTCCCATAAAGGGAGGGAGGCCGGTGAGCATACGGAAGATCGGTACGAAGATCAGACCGCCAACACCGAAGAAGAGAATGATCTTACGATCGGTCGGAGAGTTGGCCGGAAGTGATTCTGCTGCACCGGAGGGTGCTACGACCTCGCCCTTCAGGTAGAGCGATACGCACAGTGCCGAGACAACAACCGAGATAATGGACGGAAGGATAAGCTGAGAAATAACACCGCCGGTGGAGATCATACCCTTGATCCAAAGCATGATGGTGGTTACATCGCCGATGGGTGAGAACGCACCGCCTGCGTTTGCGGCGATGATGATGATACCGCCGTAGATCATGCGATCCTTGTGGTCCTCGATGAGCTTACGGAGCACCATGATCATTACAATCGAGGTTGTAAGGTTGTCAAGGATGGCAGAAAGAATGAAAGTCATCGCGGTGATACGCCATAGAAGGGCTTTTTTGCTCTTGGTGGCGAGAGCATCGTGAACGAAGTAGAAACCTCCGTTAGCATCGACGATCTCCACGATGGTCATTGCGCCCATGAGGAAGAATAAGATTTCACAGGTTTCACCGAGGTGGTGGAGCAAACGGCTTGATGTTTCGGCCTCACCTCCGACACCACAGGCATAAAGAGTCCAGCAGACCACACACATGAGCAGTGCGGGTACTGCCTTGTTGATCTTGAGCACGCTCTCCAGAGCAATGCACAGATAACCGAGAATAAAGAATGTGACGATTGCAGTTACCATTTTTTAAAATGATTTCATGGATTATAGTTAAAGATTCTGATAATTGCGAAATGACGTGGTGGAGGGAGGTTTAGATTCTGTTCATAGGGCTTGTATAAGTGCCATGCCCCCTTGGTGGATCGTAGAGTTGGCTGATTGACCCGTATAGACTGCACTTTCCGCGCAAAGGTCGCAATTATCTCGCTGACTTCAAAATTATCGGAGTGGAAATAATTAAGGAAATATTTCTTTAATCCACTTAGCTGCAAATCGCTATGAAAAATTGTTGTAAATTTGTAAAACAGACAGAATAAATTATGAAACTCGATATCCGACACGAACAGACCACGCTCTACATGCAGCCGTTGCGTGAGGGCGGTTCGCTTCCGGGACTGGTCGAAGCTTCCGATGGCTTCCGTTATGTGGCCAAATTCCGTGGTGCAGGTCATGGGACAAAGGCTCTGATAGCGGAATTCATTGGTTCGGAAATTGCACGGGCTGCCGGTTTCCGCGTTCCGGAACTCATATTTCTTGATCTTTCCGAGGATTTCGGACGGACTGAGCCTGACGAGGAGGTGCAGGACTTATTAAAAGGTAGCGAGGGAATGAATCTCGGTGTGCATTTCCTGTCCGGAGCCATGACATGGGATGTACTTGCCAACCGCATGGATGAAATGACTGCATCGCGTCTCGTCTGGCTCGACGCGTTCCTGACAAATATTGACCGCACGGCACGCAACACCAATATGCTCTACTGGAATCGTGAACTATGGCTAATAGATCAGGGTGCTTCGCTCTATTTCCATCATTCGTGGTCCGACTGGCAGAAGGCGGCTTTAAGTCCCTTCCCATACGTCAAGGATCATGCCGTGATCCGTCACGCCACAAAACTCGATGAAGCCGATGAGGCTATGCACCGCAGAATCACCCCTGAGATCATAGATGCGGTGGTGGATGCCATTCCAGTGGATTGGTTAGAGGCTTCCGGCACAGATGCTACGGCCGATGAACAGCGTGAGGTCTATAGGAATTTTCTTAAAACTCGATTGTCGAACTCTCAAATTTTTGTGCGCCATGCCATCGAATCCCGACAGAAACTTATTTGAGTACGCAGTTGTGCGCTTCCTGCCTCGCGTGGAGAGGGAGGAGTTTATCAACATCGGGCTTGTCATGATGTGTAAGCGTCGGCGATGGATTCGCGTCAAGGTCGATGTTGATTCACCGCGATTGCATGCGTTCGCCCCGTGTGCCGATCTTGAAGCACTCCGCAGTCAGCTTGACGCATTCTGCCGAGTAGCTGCCGGTTGTCGTGGAGCTATCGGAGAACTTGAGCCGCACGAGAGATTCAGATGGCTCACGGCTGTCAGGAGCGCATGTCTATCCACCTCTCGACCGCATCCGGGACTTACGGATGATCTTGACGGAACGTTTGCCCGTCTCTATACCGATCTGGTGGAGTAAAATTATGAATGAAAATAAAACCGGGAAATTATTCAGAGCCTGAAGCTAAGAGGCCGACATTACGTCGCGTATGGCGAGTGAGGCAAGGGTAATCCCGAAGATGGCTGTGATGTGCATCATTGCTCCGTTTGTCGCAACTTTGTTAAAAGACATTGCTCCTGAATTGTCGGCCATGACATCCGCATCGGGATGATTGGATACAAGTTCATCGGAATAAACGCATTTGAATTTCCGGGCAGGAAACTCACCGCTTTTCTTGAATTTGCGTCGGAGTGCCGCCGCAAGCGGACAGCCCTTCACTTTCCAGAACTCGGCCACGCTCACGCGTGACGGATCTAATTTAAGGGCTGCTCCCATGGATGAATAGAATCGTGAGGGACGGTCGCTGTGTGCGGTCTCGGCGACCGCACGGGTAGCGTTGAGGATCAGGAGTGCTTTGTCTGAAAGGGAGTCGATGGCATCGATAATGATGTCATAGTTGCGGAGATCATAGTCCGCTTGTGTCGATGCTGTGTAGAATGCATGTATGGCCTCGATGTTTGCGTCGGGGTTTATGTCGAGCAGGCGAGCCTTCATGGCCTCGACCTTTATTTGCCCGACAGTAGTGGATGTGGCGGGGAGTTGGCGGTTTATATTGGAGAGTGCGATGCAGTCGGCATCGACAATGGTAAGTTGAGTGAATCCGCTTCTGACGAGAGTCTCGGCAGCCCAGCTGCCTACGCCTCCCATGCCGAATATGATTACTTTCGTTTCGCCGAAAGCGGAGAGGGTGGCCCGGCCGGTGAGACGGGCTGTGCGGTTGAATACTTCTTCGCGGTTCATCTGTTAGCGCAGAGATGTGGATGCAAGTGCGGTGAAGGTATAGATATGATCGATGCGTGGAAGCTTCAGTTTGCAGCTACGCGTTTGCTTGAAAGAGAATCTTTCAGACGTGACCATACGGAGGGTTCATCCATGCGCAGATGGACGTTGACATCAGATGTGGTCTTATGAAGGAAGATGATTGAATTCCGGAGGATGATAGCGAGATAATTCTCAAATTCTACGATTTCGTGAATATGACGCAAGGGGATGGTTGCGAAAGGTGAACGGGGATCTATACTGCCGATGTACAGGTCATTCTCATCGATTACGATACCATGATTCTCTATGGCGTATGCGAAGAGTAAACCGAAATTGAGTTCGTCAGGCGAGGCCGGCGGACGCTTGTACTGCTTATACATCTTATCGATGATCTGGCGTGTTACCATATTCTCAAAAGATTTTAGTGCCGATAGAACAATGGGAATAAATGCGTGATAGACTATTACACTGTCGAGTTTGGAAAAACGGGTGATGAATTTCGGACTGTGTGGTATGTCTTTGCTATTACAACAATCGTTTCTTTCGTTGGGTTTATAGTTTTCTGTTAAAAAATGACCCTTATGTTAAGTTAAAATGCAAAAATCGGATGCTATAGGACGCAGGGATCGGATAATAACGATTTATAGGGCTGATTACCCGTTGTTTAGGCTGTAGAAGGTATTTATTCAGGTCCGTTGTCCTTTGGCAAAAAAATTACGCAGGGACAGAAATTCAATTCTGAGAAAATTGTTTTTCATGTCCCTGCGTAACGGATTCAGTATGTTCGCGCTCCTGCAGGAGCTGCTGGAACTATCAGGCAAGGAAGCCGAGGAGCACACCGGCCGCTACGGCTGAACCGATCACACCGGCTACGTTGGGACCCATGGCGTGCATCAGCAGGTAGTTGCTCGGATCGTACTCAAGGCCGAGGTTGTTGGAGATACGTGCCGACATCGGGACGGCCGAAACACCGGCGTTACCGATAAGCGGATTGATCTTCTTGGACTTCGGAAGGAAGAGGTTGAAGAGTTTCACGAAGAGCACACCACTGGCCGATGCGATGACGAAGGCCATGAATCCGAGAAGGAAGATGCGGATGGTCTCTGAGGTGAGGAACTCCGATGCCTGAGTGGATGCGCCGACAGTCATACCGAGGAGGATGGTGACGATGTCGGTGAGTGCGTTGCTCGCAGTCTTGGCGAGACGGTTAGTCACACCGCATTCACGGAGGAGGTTACCGAAGAAGAGCATGCCGAGCAGGGGAAGACCTGAAGGAACGACGAAGCAGGTAAGGATCATACCCACGATGGGGAAGATGATCTTCTCGTTCTGCGACACGGCACGTGCGGGTTTCATCTTGATGACGCGTTCATTCTTAGTGGTAAGCAGACGCATCAGCGGCGGCTGGATCACGGGGACGAGAGCCATGTAGGAGTATGCCGACACGGCGATGGCACCCATGAGGTTGGGAGCGAGCTTCGATGAAAGGAAGATTGCAGTCGGGCCGTCGGCACCACCGATGATGGCGATCGCACCGGCCTGATCAGGCGCGAAGCCGAGCAGGAGGGCCACCATGTAGGCACCGAAGATACCGAACTGGGCGGCTGCACCGATGAGCATGAGCTTAGGATTGGCGATGAGGGCCGAGAAGTCGGTCATCGCACCGATGCCGAGGAAGATGAGCGGGGGATACCATCCGGCACTCACACCGTTGTAGAGGATGTTGAGCACAGAGCCCTCCTCATAGATGCCGATCTCAAGACCGGCGGTGGTGTTGAAGGGGACGTTGCCGATGAGGATACCGAAGCCGATGGGCACGAGGAGCATCGGTTCGAAATTCTTCTTGATGGCGAGCCAGATGAAGAACAGGCCGACAAGCAGCATCACGAGATGCTCCCATGTGGCGTTGTAAAAACCTGTCAGATGCCAGAACTCCTGAAGGTTTTGCAGTAAGAATTCTTTGAACATAATTCTCTGGGTTTACTTAGACGTGAGGGTTTTCAAAAATGAATGTTTTGGAGACGCTCACTCCGGTTATTCGAGAACTATGAGTGCTGTGCCCTGAAGTACAGAGTCACCGTTGCCTACGTTGATAGCGGCTACCTTTCCGTCGCGGCCGGCATGGATGGCGTTTTCCATCTTCATGGCTTCGAGGACAACCACGGTGTCCGATGCCTTGACTGTGTCACCGACCTTCACGTTGACTGATACGACCACGCCGGGCAGGGGAGCCTCGACTGTGTAGCCGCCGGTAGAGACTTGAGGTTTGTTGATAACCTTTGCTCCGGTCTCGGTGCGGGGAGCTGCTGAAGGACGGGGAGCTGAAACGATGGTGACGGGCTTTTCGGTCTTCTGGAGCTCAACTTTGTAAGGCACGCCGTTGACTTCCACCTTGGCGAGATTGTTGTCGATATCACCGATTTTCACCGTGTAGAGGTTACCGTTGATTCTATATTTATACTCTTTCATTTCTTTTTTAGTGTTTCAATGGTTGAAGCGGGGGAAATTAATGTGAGGGGGAAATGCGTGCTTAGTGGCGGGGGAGTTCACGGAGACTGTAGATCTTTGAGCTCCAAGGAGAGTAAGCACGACGTACCTTGTTGATGGTGAGTACGGTATTTTCGCGGTCATGAGCGTCGAGATGCTCGGCGAGTGCGGCAGCGATTGCAGCGATGACCTCACCTGAATCATGCTCATCGTGATGCTCTGCGGTCTCTTCGTCACCGGCGAGTGCTTTTGCCTTGCGTTTGCGCGAAACGTTTGCACCGATTGAGTTGATGATGTAGAAGCAGATCGAGAGGACAAGCAGTGCGAGGAACACGATACACATAGCCATGACGGCCATTGCGAATCCGTGAGGATCATGTTCGGCGAAGCTATCGACCTTGTTGTTTGTGCTCTTGATGATGTTATTGCTTGACGGTGTGATGTATTTGGCGTCTGAACCGTCGCGCACTTCCCAGTCATCGGGATTGTTGATGCCGCCTTCGCCGTCAGCCTTGCGGGCGTATGACTGACCCGGAAGCAGAGAACCGGGGATCACGATCTCGTCGATGAGGCTAAGACCGTTGGCATCGTAGATGGCAATGTAGTTGTCCTCGCCGGGAGTGAAGGTGAAGTTGGTGTGGAACGTGCCCTTGTTGGGCTCTCCGTCGGCCCAGAAGATGATGTGCTGACGCGAGGGGATCTCGGTGTTTACATCGCCTAAGGGAACGGGATAAAGCGTATTGTTGCTGGGATCGTTGGTGAGATAGACGCTTGAGATTTCAAGCGGGGCGAAGGTCGAGTTGAAGAGCTCGATCCAAGCCTGATACTGTCCGAAATCGTCAACCACACTTGTGGAGTCATTGACGATCATCACCTCATTGATGCGGAGACCTCTGCGCCCTTGGGCGGAAACGGCCATCACGCATGCGAGAGTCACCATCAGCAGCGTTAGAAGTCTTTTTTTCATAAATCTGTGTTGAGATTGATTGATGAGATTTTGATGCTGTCCGCGCTGGAGACTCCCGCTGGTTGGCGGGATCTCCGGCGAGGAAGTGACGCTCTTAGAGAGGTATGTTGCCGTGTTTCTTGGCAGGGTTGACCACTTTCTTGGTGGCAAGCTGCTGGAGGGCACGGATTACGCGGAAACGGGTGTTGCGGGGTTCGATCACGTCGTCGATGTAGCCGTAGCGTGCTGCATTGTAAGGATTGCAGAAGAGCTTGTTGTACTCTTCCTCCTTCTCGCGGAGCACCTTGGCGGGATCTTCGGCAGCCTTGGCTTCCTTGGCGTAGAGAACCTCGACAGCACCTGCGCCACCCATAACTGCGATCTCGGCGGTAGGCCAAGCGTAGTTCATGTCGCCGCGGAGCTGCTTGCATGACATAACGATGTGTGAGCCACCGTAGCTCTTGCGGAGTGTCACGGTCACCTTGGGCACCGTAGCCTCACCGTAGGCGTAGAGGAGCTTGGCACCGTGAAGGATCACACCGTTGTATTCCTGACCTGTGCCGGGAAGGAAGCCGGGGACATCAACGAGTGTCACCAGAGGAATGTTGAAGGCGTCGCAGAAGCGGACGAAACGTGCGCCCTTACGCGATGCGTTGCTGTCAAGCACACCGGCGAGATATTTGGGCTGGTTGGCGACAACGCCTACTGACTGACCGTTGAAACGGGCGAAGCCGATGATGATATTCTTTGCATAGTCACGCTGGATCTCAAGGAATTCACCGTTATCGACGATGGCGTTGATGACCTCATACATGTCGTAGGGACGGTTGGCCGAGTCAGGGATGATCTCATTGAGCGAGTCCTCAAGACGGTCGATGGGATCGGTGCATTCAACCAACGGGGGTTCTTCGAGATTGTTCTGGGGAATGTAGCCGAAAAGCTTGCGGATGATGCGGAGTGTCTCCTCTCCGTCCTCTGCTGCGAAATGAGCCACACCGCTCTTCTGAGAGTGAACTGTAGCTCCACCGAGTGCTTCCTGACTCACATCCTCGCCGGTAACTGTCTTTACAACCTTAGGACCTGTGAGGAACATGTAGCTGATGCCCTTGGTCATGATGGTGAAGTCGGTGAGGGCGGGTGAATAGACCGCACCGCCGGCACACGGGCCGAGGATCGCGGAGATCTGGGGGATCACGCCTGAAGCGAGGATGTTGCGCTGGAAGATTTCAGCATATCCTGCGAGAGCGTTGATGCCTTCCTGAATACGTGCGCCGCCTGAGTCGTTGAGACCGATGACGGGAGCACCCATCTTCATGGCCATGTCCATGATCTTGCAGATCTTGAGGGCCATGGTCTCGCTGAGTGATCCACCGAACACGGTGAAATCCTGAGCGAATACATATACGAGACGTCCGTCGATCGTACCGTAACCGGTAACCACACCGTCGCCGAGGTAGCTCTTCTTTTCCTGACCGAAGTTGTGGCAGCGGTGACGGACAAACATGTCTATTTCCTCAAAAGAACCTTCGTCGAGAAGCTGGGCAATGCGCTCACGAGCAGTGTATTTGCCTCTTTCGTGCTGTTTCTGGATGGCCTTTTCGCCGCCGCCCAGACGAGCTTCTTCGCGGAGGGCGATAAGCTCTTTTACTTTTTCAAGCTGATTACTCATCTGTGGAGATTATGTAAGAGTTGGGATTGTATTTTTTAGATGCTGTTGTAGCTTTATGGGATGATTCTCCTTACTTGTTGGGATCCTCGCAGAGTTCGATGAGCGTGCCGCAGGTCGATTTGGGGTGGAGGAAGGCGATGTTGAGACCTTCGGCACCCTTGCGGGGAGCTTTGTCGATGAGGGCGCAACCCTTTTCAGATACTTCAGCGAGAGCGTTGGCAACACCGTCCTCGATAGCGAAAGCGATGTGCTGGATGCCGCCACGGCCACCGTTCTTCTCGATGAACTTTGAGATCGCGCTGTCAGGTGATGTGCCTTCGAGAAGCTCGATTTTGGTCTGACCTACCTTGAAGAAAGCGGTACGCACTTTCTGATCCTCAACTTCTTCGATAGCGAAGCACTTGAGACCGAGAGTATTTTCATAAAAAGCGATTGCAGCCTTGAGATCGGGCACTGCGATGCCCACATGTTCAATGTGTGAGATATCCATGATAAGTGATTGATTTTGGTTAGTTGTTAATTTCAGTGATTGGTATGTTTCAGGTGTCCGTGTGATGTCTTGTATGAGGCACAGACCTTTCAACGATGCAAATTTAAGTATAAAAATCGGTGATAACAAACTTATAATTACCCAATAATTACAGTCGGACGGAGATTTTATAGCCGAAAATATCTCCGTAAATAGAAAAGGCGTGGAAAACTTGTATTTTCCACGCCTTTTCTATTGGGTTTTATATGTCCGTCCGAGACGGTTTAGGCTTTGGCCTCAGTGGCGGCACGCTCGATGGCGAGGCCGCGCTTGTAGTTCTCAAGATAGGCGTTGAAGCCCTCTACTTCTTCAGGGGTTGCTACGATCTCACTTCCGGCATCACCGAGGAACACGTTGTCGTTCAGGAAGCCTGCGAGAGACTGATCCTTGGTGTTGTGGGTAAGATATGCGGCGAGGAGTGCTATGCCCCATGCTCCGCCTTCGCCGGCTGTCTCCATTACGGAGATGGGCGAGTTGAGGGCAGCGGCAAGGACGCGCTGACCTACGCCGGGTGTCTTGAAGAGACCTCCGTGTCCTGTGATGCGATCCACCTCGACTTTTTCCTCATTGAAGAGGATGTCATTGCCGATTTTCAACACGCATACCGATGCATAGAGGTTGGCGCGCATGAAGTTGGCGAGGTTGAACTTGTCATTGGCCGAACGCACGAAGAGTGGACGTCCTTCCTCCAGTCCGGTGATAGGTTCGCCGGAATAGTAGTTGTAGGAAATGAGTCCGCCGCAGTCGGCGTCGCCTTTGAGGGCATTGTTGTAGAGGAGTCCGAACACCTGATCCATATTGACAGGTATGCCGAGCAGCTGCTGATATTCCTTGAAAAGGTTGACCCACGCATTGAGGTCGGAAGTGCAGTTGTTGCAGTGGACCATCGCTACGAGGCTGCCGTCAGGTGTGGTCACCATGTCGATCATCTCGTAAGGCTTGGAGAGTTCCTTTTCAAGAACGATCATCGAGAAGGATGAGGTACCGGCCGAGACATTGCCCGTGCGCTGGAGGACGGCATTGGTGGCCACCATTCCTGTGCCTGCATCACCTTCAGGAGGACAGAAGGGAATGCCGGGCTTGAGATGACCGGAGACGTCGAGACGCATAGCACCCTCGGCGGTGAGTGTTCCGGCGTTCTGGCCTGCGACAAGCACCTTAGGCATGATGTCGAGCAACTTCCAAGGATAGCCGTTGGGTTCGATGAGTTTGTCGAACTTCTCGACCATCTCTTTGGAGTAATCCTTGGTTGAAGGATCGACGGGGATCATGCCGGAGGCATCGCCTATGCCGAGCACCTTCTCGCCTGTGAGCTGCCAGTGGATATATCCGGCAAGCGTGGTGAGATAGTTGATGTCCTTCACGTGAGGCTCACCGTTGAGGATGGCCTGATAGAGATGTGAGATGCTCCAGCGGAGAGGGATGTTATAGACGAAAAGCTCCGACAGTTCGGCTGCAGCCTTACCGGTATTGGTATTGCGCCATGTGCGGAAGGGCACGAGGATCTCCTCATTGCTTCCGAATGGCATATAGCCGTGCATCATGGCACTGATACCGATTGCAGCGAGGCTCTCGATCTCTGTGTCGAACTCCTTGCGCACATTGGCACGGAGATTGGCGTAGCAGTCCTGAAGACCATACCAGATGGCCTCGGTGCTGTAAGTCCAAAGTCCGTCGGCAAGCTGGTTCTCCCATTCGTGCGAGCCTTGTGCGATGGGTTTGTTCTCCTCGTCGATCAGGACAGCCTTGATACGGGTCGAACCGAACTCTATACCGAGGATGGCCTTACCCTGCTCGATGGTTGATTTGGGGTCGAGTTTCATAGGTCAGGTTGCCGGGGCTTAGAGATAGAGTGACTTGTTGAGCATGTAATAGACCTCACCGAGACGGAGAGAGTTCTTGAAGTTCTCGATGGTGGTGTCTTTGTCGATGTGTACCATCTCGATGCCTGCGATCTCGGCATAGTCTTCCCAGAATTCGGGAGTGATGTCGTATGAGAAGCAGGAGTGGTGAGTTCCACCGGCGAGAATCCATGCTGTAGCTCCGGTCTCGAAATCGGGCTGGGGAATCCAGAGGGCCGATGCGACGGGGAGCTTGGGCAGAGGCTTGGACTTGATGCAGTCAACATCGTTGACGATGAGGCGGAAACGGTTGCCCATATCGACAACTGTAGCTGTCACGCCTGCGCCGGGCTTGGATGTGAACACCAGACGTGCGGTCTGTGTCTTGCGGACACCGATACCGAGGAAGTGAACTTCAAGGCGGGGACGCTCTTCGGCGATGAGGGGACATACTTCAAGCATGTGGGCCTGAAGGATGGAGCTTTCCTTGCCGTTGAAGTTGAGAGTGTAGTCCTCAAGGAATGAGCAGCCACCTTCCATGCCGCGGGTCATCACCCAAAGTGTGCGGTAGAGGGCAGCGGATTTCCAGTCGCCTTCAGCACCGAAGCCGTAGCCTTCGGCCATGAGTCGCTGCGATGCGAGACCGGGGATCTGGTCGAAACCACGACCGGTTACATCTACATTGAAATCGCCGAGATCGTCGAAGTTGGTTGTGAATCCCTTCGCGCCCTTGTCCTTGAGCATACGGCGGAGGGTAAGCTCAGCCTTGGCTGCGTTCCAGACTTTGGTATAGCCTTCGTTGTTCTTGTCCTCAAGAGCGGCATCGTGAGCGTAGAGGCGGAAGTATTCCTGCACGAGATCATCCACTTCAGAGTCCTGAACCTGATCGAAGTATTTCATGAGCTGGCTGAAGGGCATGTAGTCAACGTGGTAGCCGAGGCGGATTTCAGCTTCTACCTTATCACCGTCGGTAACGGCGACGTTGTTCATCTGGTCACCGAGACGGATGATGAGCATGTCCTGAGAATCGGCCCAACCCACGCAGACGCGCTGCCATACGGCGATGCGTTCGAGAGTCTTGGGATCTTTCCAGTAGCCGGTGACCACCTTGCGGCGCACACGCATACGGGCGCAGATGTGACCGAACTCGCGGTCGCCGTGGGCACTCTGGTTGAGGTTCATGAAGTCCATGTCCATGGTGTCCCAAGGAATTTCGGCGTTGTACTGGGTGTGGAAGTGGAGGAGGGGCTTGGAGAGAATCTTCAGACCGTGAATCCACATCTTGGCGGGGGAGAAGGTGTGCATCCAAGTGATGATACCTGCGCAGCGGGGATCATTGTTGGCGGCCTTCATGATATCCTCGACTTCAGCAGAGGAGTTTGCAGTGCCTTTATAGACGACCTTAACGGGAAGGATTCCTGAGTTATTGAGGCCATCGACCATCTCTTTTGAATGAGCATCGACACTAACGACGGCGTCACCTCCGTAGAGGAGCTGTGCGCCGGTTACCCACCATATTTCATAGTTTGAGTACATAGGCTTTAGATTGTTTTAAGTAATTGTTTTATTGGTTGGATTGATTCAGATTTTAAATTTCGGGTGCGACATGTAGGCGCGGTCATTGAAGCGGTAGAGCGAAGCACCGCGACGCGATCCGGTCTTGTCGATGAACTCGGTCTTTTCGATACAGTCCGTCTCGGCCACACGCTTGCGGAAGTTGCGTTTGTCAAGCGACTCTCCGAGTATCGTTTCATAGAGTGACTGTAGCTGTGACAGTGTGAACATGGCCGGAAGGAGATTGAAGCCGATAGGTTCATGCGAGCATTTGGCCCGCAGGAGTTCAAGGGCTTTCCTGATCATGTCAGGATGATCGAAGCCGAGTTGAGGAAGCGCGTTCAGATCGATCCACACGGCATTATGCTTTTCAAGGAGCTCAAGGTTGTATTCGTCAGGACCGAGAAGGGCATAGTAGGCCACGGAGATCACTCGTTCGCCGGGATCACGGTGTAGGGCTCCGAAAGTATGGACCTGCTCCATGTATATATCTTCAAGACCCGTAAGGTCGCGGAGAACGCGGCGTGCGGCGTCATCGACGCTCTCATCGGTCTGCACGAAGCCTCCCATGACCGACCATTTTCCCTTTTCAGGCTCGAAAAGGCGTTTGGAGAGGAGGAGACAGAGTTTTCCTTCGACCAGACCGAAGATGATACAGTCAACCGCGACGAAAAACTGCGGATTTTCAGAATAAAACATCGTGGAGTAGTTTGTGGTTGTTTAAGCAGAGTTATAGATGCTTAAATAACTCTTAAAACTTTGAGGATGGCGGATTTATCGGAGATAAGACCCTGAATGATATGCCGTGATGTTTAAATTCAGGTTGCAGGGACGGCGCGAGCGCAGACCCTGCAACCGATTTAAGTTCTCTTAAGACATATACTCAAGGAAATTCCGCCGTGTAAGGGGTAATTACCAGAAATATATGTAGAAGGCTACTGTGATGCCGAGGATGATGATAGAGTTGATCACATCCCAAGCATTCCAGCTCGCACGGGTTGCCGCACGCTGTTCGGCAGTCGAAGTTCCGAACACCAGACCCTGAATCTTCGAGGGATCGGGTGCGGGGGTGCAGAGCGATACGATGACACCCACTGCGAGACAGAACACGAGCATCCAGCCGCAGAAGAAGAGCCAGTTGCAGTCATAGAACAGATACTGGAACCAAGAGCCTTCGCTGCCGGGAATGATATCGGCATTGCTGTAATATACCTTTGCACCGAGACGGGTGAGGCCGATGATGAGACCTGAGAGGAGTGCCCACATGCCACCGAGAGCCGATGCGCGCTTCCAGAGGATACCGATGAGGAAGGCGGCTGCGATACCGGGGGCGAGGACTGACTGCACATCCTGCAGATAGAGATAGAGGACATCACCTACCGAACGCATGACGGGAATCCAGAGGATACCGAGGATCACGATGACCACGGTAGCAGCCTGACCGATGCGCACGAGTTTCTTCGGGTCGGTGTTGGGACGGAAACGCTGATAGAAATCAATGGTAAAGAGGGCGGCAGAAGAGTTGAAGAGTGATGCGAGGGATGACATAAGGGCTGCGAGGATACCGCAGACGATAAGACCCTTGACACCGGCCGGGAGGAGTTTAGCCACGAGGGTGGGGAAGGCTGCGTCAGAGTTGACGTTGCCGTTGGCCAGCATGGGGAGGAAGCCTTCACCGCCACCTGCGATCTGCTGCTGATGGATGGCAAACGCGATCATGCCGGGGATAAGGAAGAGGAACACGGGGAGGAGCTTGAGATAAGCACCGAAGATGGTGCCTCGGCGTGCTTCTTTCTCGTCCTTACCGGAGAGGACGCGCTGCACGATGAACTGGTCGGTACACCAGTACCAGAAACCGATGACGGCTGAACCGATGAGTGCGCCGAGCCAAGGATACTGGGCATCGTTGTTGCTACGGATGAGGTTTACCATGGAATCGCCATGCTCGTTGACCTTGACGCTTGAGCAGATGCGCATCATTTCGTCCCAACCACCGAGCTCTTTAAGACCGAGCACGAGGATGATGAGCGAACCGAGGAGCAGGATGGGGGTCTGGAGCACAGATGTGTAGAGTACGGATTTCATACCGCCGAACACGGTGTAGAGTGCGGTGATGAGCACGAGGCCGATAGCGGCGATCCAGAAGAAGTCGATGCCCCAGAGTTCCTCGATACCGAACACCTGCTGGAACACGAGACCGCCGGCATAGACAGTCACGGCTACTTTGGTGAGCACGTAGCTGATGAGTGAGATGGTGGCGAGGATCGTGCGCGACTGAGGATTGAAGCGACGTTCAAGGAACTCAGGCATGGTATAGACCATAGAGCGGGTGTAGAAGGGTACGAATACCCAGCCGAGGAGAAGGATCATCCAGCCTTGGATTTCCCAGTGGGCCATCGCCATGCCTGACGATGCACCTGAACCTGCGAGGCCGATGAGGTGCTCAGAACCGATATTTGAAGCGAAAATCGAGGCACCGATCGCAATCCATGTCGCGTCTTTGCCTCCGAGGAAGTAGTCAGCGGCATTGTTCTGCTTCTGTCGCATCACCCATACGATTACTCCGATGAGTGCGAGAGCGAAAATACCGATGACAATCCAGTCAAGTAATGCCATAGTGTTTTGTTGTGTTATTTTGTGAATTTAAAGTTGAAGATTCTCGGTGTGTTTGATTTGGATGACAGGTCAGTTTTTGTCCGTAGAGAATGCGAAGACAGTGTGGCTCTTGTAAGTGTCGCCGGGGCGGAGGACTGTCGAGGGCCATTCTGGTTTGTTGGGGCTGTCGGGGTAGTGCTGAGTCTCAAGGCAGATAGCGGCACGCTGGTTGTAGATTTTGCCTTTCTTACCGGTTACAGTACCGTCGAGGAAGTTGCCTGAATAAACCTGTATGCCCGGCTCGTCGGTATAGACATCGAGTACGATTCCGGTCGAGGGTGACTGGAGGGTAGCTGCGGGAACGGTGATGTCGCCCTTAGTGTCGAGCACCCAGTTGTGGTCATAGCCGTTACCGTTGCGGATCTGCTCGAAATCTGTCTCGTTGATGCGTTCGCCGATCACGCGGAGTGTGGTGAAGTCCATCGGTGTACCGCTGACGGGGAGGATCTCGCCGGTGGTCATGAAGGTTGAATCGACCGGAGTGTAAGTGGCTGCGTTGACGAGGAGCTGATTGTCAGTGATAGGCTGTGAGGGATCGCCGTTGAGGTTGAAATAGGCGTGGTTGGTCATATTGATGACCGTGGGCTTGTCAGTAACGGCCTCATAGGCGATGTCGAGACGGTTGTCGGAAGTGAGGGTATAGGTGACTTTGGCTGTCACATTTCCGGGGAAGTTGTTGTCGCCGTCGGGTGACTGGATGGTGAGAACCACGGTCGAATCGTTGGGCTGTTCGCCGTCATAGACCTGATACTGCCATCCGGTAGGCCCACCGTGGAGGCAGTGTCCGAAGTTATTTGTTGGAAGCTGGATGGTGTCACCGTCAATGACGAAGCGGCCTTGGTTGATGCGGTTGGCATAGCGTCCGATGGCTGCGCTGAAGTCTGTCTGGTTGTTTTCAGGAAAGTAAGCGGCTATACTGTCAAAGCCGAGGACGACATCCTGAAGCTTTCCGTCACGGTCAGGGACCATGAGGGATACGATGCGGCCACCGAAGTTGGTGATGCAAGCTTCCATGCCGTTAGCGTTTTCGAGAGTGTAAAGTGTGGTCGGTTTGCCGTTATATTCGCCGACGAAGTTTGCAGGATCAATTCCTGATTTTGTGAGGGTCGGAGATGAGCTATGGCTGCATGCACATAAGATCATGGCGACTCCTCCGGCGAGGAAAGCTGCATTGGGTAAGATCCGTTTGGTGATCATGGTTAGTTATTGGTTAAGTTGAAGTTGTTTTTTTGTCTTAGTCTGTCAGAGGTAGGTTGTGTGGTTTGCCTGAAGAATTGACGAAATCAGAATAAGTGTAAAAACTACACTTATTTGTAATTGCAAAAATACAATCAATTGACAATGTGGCAAAATAAATATCTATGTTGTATAACATAAAAACCTCCGCTACCATATCAAAAAGTAGCGGAGGCCGATGTTTTCAGATGATTTTTAGCGTTGACAGGATGCTAATCTTCTTTGGTTCGGTTCTTTGTTTTGGATTTTGATTTTGTTGCGGAGGAATCCATGTCCTTCTCTTCCTGAAGGTCGATTTCGTTATGCTCACGATCGACGACCTTATACTGAAGGTAAGCAAGTGACTCGTCGGGGACGATGCGGAAGTTGAAGCCAAATTCAAGCTGCCAGCGACGGTAGAGCGACGGAAATCCTTTTTTGAGATAGGCAGACACGAAAGGATGAACGTAAAGGATGAAATTCTTGACTTTCAGCGTATTCACAAGATAGTCAAGTTTTTCGTGCAGAGTGTCGGGCAGAAGGAGCGACGGACGTACCTTGCCTTTGCCGTGACATGAGGGACATTCTTCCGTCGTGTCGATGTCAAGTGCCGGGCGGACGCGCTGACGCGTGATCTGCATGAGTCCGAACTTGCTGAGCGGGAGGATGTTGTGACGCGCACGGTCATTTGCCATCACTTCGCGCATGTGTTCGAAGAGCTTCTGACGATGTTCAGCCTTATTCATGTCGATAAAGTCGATGACGATGATGCCACCCATGTCGCGCAGGCGCAACTGCCGGGCTATCTCGTCGGCAGCACGGAGGTTGACCTCAAGCGCGTTGCTTTCCTGATCCGGAGCGGCTTTCGAACGGTTGCCGGAATTGACATCGATGACATGGAGGGCTTCAGTATGTTCGATGATTACATAGGCACCCGATTTGAACGACACCGTCTTTCCGAACGATGACTTGATCTGGCGGGTGATGTTGAAGTGGTCAAATATGGGCACGTTGTCCTCGTAGAGCTTGACGATATCCTTGCTCTCCGGGGCTATCAGGCTTACATATTTTGAGATCTGGCTGAAGATTTCCTTGTCATTGACATGGATGCTCTCGAAATTGGGACTGAAGACATCGCGCAGCATCCCGACTATGCGGCTTTCTTCCTCGAAAATGAGGGCCGGCGCAGTGGCTGAGCGGGCTTTTGCGACTGTCTCTTCCCAGCAGTGGAGGAGGGTCTTGAGCTCATGATGGAGCTCGCGGACACTCTTGCCTTCGGCTGAGGTGCGGATGATTACTCCGAAGTTCTTCGGTTTGATGCTCTCGATGAGCTGTCGCAGGCGGAGTTTTTCCTCCGTAGTCTTGATTTTCTGCGAGATGGAGATTTTGTCACCGAAAGGTATCAGCACCATGTAGCGTCCAGTGAAGGTGATTTCTGTGGTCAGTCGCGGGCCTTTTGACGATATGGGCTCCTTGACGATCTGTACCATCAGCTCCTGACCCGGTTCAAGCACATTGGTGATCGAGCCATGCTTGTCGATGTCGGGGAGACGTTTGATTTTAGGGACAGAAATGTCGGATTTCTTTTCGATGACGGCGGCTTTGAGGAAAGCCGAGTAAGTAGAGAACTGTGAACCGAGATCCAAATAGTGAAGAAAAGCGTCCTTCTCGTAGCCTACGTTGACGAAGGCGGCGTTGAGGCCGGGCATCAGTTTTTTGACCTTTGCCAAGTAAATGTCACCGACCGCGTAGGCGATGTTGCGCGACTCCTTCTGAAGGGAGACGAGGCGCGAGTCCTCAAGCAGGGCTATGGACACCTCGCCGGGCTGTACATCTACAATTAGTTCACTTTTCATTAGTCGGTTGATGGATCTTTGAAAGATTCTTGGTGGAGGGATTGTTGGGGGGACGAGGAGGCAGAGGGAGTGACGGACAGTGAAGTCCGTGAGGGCTGCGGTGACAAACAACGCAAAGAACAAACCTTTATGGAGCTTTCATGTGGTGCGCCGTTAAAGAGTTTGTTCTTTGTGTTATTTACGCATCTACGCAAGAAGCTGCCGGAAACCGGCATTGATTATTTCTTCTTGTGACGGTTTTTGCGAAGGCGTTTTTTACGCTTGTGTGTGGCCATCTTGTGGCCCTTTCTTTTCTTTCCGCTGGGCATAGTAGGAAGGGTTTATATTATTGTTTGACAATAGTTAGTTCTAAATTATTTGAGGTCCTTCACTTCTTCCATGAACACCTTTGCAGGCTTGAAAGCGGGGATGCGGTGTTCGGGGATGATGATGGTGGTGTTCTTAGAGATGTTGCGTGCTGTTTTTTCAGAACGAACCTTAGTGATGAAGCTACCGAAGCCACGGAGATAGACGTTCTCGCCGTGAGAGAGTGACTCTTTCACTGTTTCCATGAACTTTTCGATAGTTTCGAGTACGTTAGCCTTGTCGATGCCGGTTGATTTCGAAATCTCGTTGACAATGTCAGCTTTAGTCATTACAATATTAATTTATAATTGGTTAATATCTTTGATGTTGCATCCTGAGGGGACGCAATTTTTTTGCAAGTGCAAATATCGGAACTTTTTTTGAATTTTCAGCTATGTTTGGCTTAAAAAATTACTTAAAATTCACTTTTTCACCACGTTAGCGGTAACAATAGGCTAAAGATACCTAAAACAAGTCGTTTAGCAGGGAGAGACGTGGGGTAGTGAGAGTGCCGTCAGGACCTTCGGAGAGCCCGTCGGCAGCCGGGTCGAGGAGTATGGCGCGCCATCCTGAGGCCACAGCTCCGGCGATGTCGGTGGCGGGATTATCTCCGATCATGGTGTGGCGGGATGGATCGGTGATCCCGGCCCGTCCCATGGCATGGGAGTAGAGGCGCGGGTCGGGTTTGTTGACGCCGATATCGTCGCTGAGCACCATGAGATCTACCATGCGGTCAAGGCCGGTGTTGACGAGTTTGCGATGCTGGACATCCTTGAAACCATTGCTGAGCACACCTATATTATAATTACGTGCGCGCAGGTGCGCGAGAAGGTCGGTCGCTCCATCGACCATGCGGGTCTGCTCGGCCAGTCGCGTCAGATAGAGAGGGTCGAGGCGGCGCGAGAAGTCTTCAAGCTCACTTTCTGATCCTTTCCAGTGCGGCCGGAGCGGAGTGGCGAAACGGTCGAGGCGCAGAAAGTCCTGCGTTATCTCCGCACGGCTGTAGGCATCCCACAGGTGTTTGTTGTGAGTCTCATAGACCTTTGTCCACTCTTCGGGGGAAGGGTAGAAACGGTCGAGTCCACACTCGTCATAGATGATTGCGAGCGCGAGATGCGAATTGGCATGAAAGTCGATGAGAGTGTCGTCGAGGTCAAACCATATCCAGTCATTAGTCTGTGCCATAGCCGTGAGTGAATGGAGATTTTTCAGGGGTGGTGATCAGTGTGCGATTCGATGGCCGATGTTCAGATTTCGGTTATGCGCCACCATTTGTAGGACATTCCGGGAGCGTCGGTCACATCGCCTCCCTCGTGGTCACGCAGGAATTTTACAGCCCTGAGTGTGACAGGGAGGATCAGTATCTCATACGCAGTCTTTAGAATGGTCTGGGTGATGATGAGCAGCCCGATCTCCCTCCACGCGAGAATGCCGCCGAAGGCTATCGGGAAGAAGATTACTGAATCGACTCCTTCGCCCCAAAGCGAGGAGACTATGGCGCGCAGTGAGAAGCGGCGACCGCCTGACGCGACTTTCATCCGCGACATCACGTAGGCGTTGACCATCGATCCGCACAGGAAGGCGATGAAGCTTGCAGCGAATATGCGTGGTACTGCTCCGAAGATTGTGGTCATGGCTTCCTGTCCTGTCCATGACTCTGATCCGGGAAGCCAGATGCCCAGCTGAAGCAGGAGGGAGACGAGGAGGTTCATGCCGAAGCCGAGCCAGATGACAAGGCGTGCTTTATTGAAGCCATAGACTTCGACGATGCAGTCATTGAGGATGTAGGAGATGGGAAACACGATCACGCCTGCCGTGATGGTGAGCGGGCCGAGATCGACCGTCTTGATCTCCATGAGGTTGCTCACGATGAGGCAGACACAGAATGTCACCGCAAGGAGCATGAATGTTACTGATATCTTGACTTTGCTCATGGTTGTTGCTTTTGGTTGAGGATAAGTTCTGCAAATTCGCGGACGCATCCTTCGCCACCCTTCAGGTTCATGACACGGATACCGGGGAGAGCTTTGACCGCGCTCACGGCATCGGCTGGACAGGCGCGGTGACCCGCTGCCCGGAGGATTTCGATGCAGTTGACATCGTCACCGATATAGGCCACATCTTCGAGGCCGATCTCCATTTCCGCACAGATTTCGGTACAGGCTGCAAGCTTGCCACCGTCGCGCTTGCCCTGAACGAGGAAATCCACACCGAGTTTAGCGGCACGGCGGCTCACTATGGCAGTGGTCTCGCTGGTGATTATACCCACCTTTATGCCTGCTTTCTGCAGAAGTTGCAGTCCCATGCCATCGCGGGCGTTGAATTTTTTCATCACGTCGCCATCGGCACTGTAGTACATACCTCCGTCCGTGAGGGTGCCATCGACATCGGTGAGGAAAAGGCGTATATTTTTCATTGCTCGGATACGTGTGATTGTCTTGGAAGCCCGGACGGACTCCGGTGCTGACGGCCTGAAATGAACTGGCGGTCGCGTCCTTGGTTTTAGGGTGCAAAATTACTCAAAAAAATTCGATTGCGATTCTAAAAATCGGTTAATTCTGCGTAACTTTGCAGTCAGAATAAATCATTATCAATTAATATACCTCTTCCCACACATTATGCAGGAAAAGATTATTATTCTCGATTTCGGATCGCAGACCACACAGCTGATCGGCCGTCGTGTCCGCGAGCTCGGAGAGTATTGCGAGATTTTGCCTTACAACAAGTTTCCTTATGATGATCCTTCGGTCATCGGTGTGATCCTGTCGGGTTCACCCTTCTCGGTCTATGACGAGAAGGCTTTCAAGACCGAACTTGACCGTCTGCGTGGTCATCTGCCAGTGCTCGGTATCTGCTACGGCGCACAGTTCATAGCCTACACTTCAGGCGGAAGCGTAGAGCCCGCACCGTCACGCGAATATGGCCGTGCGCACCTGACAAAGATTGATACCTCAAGCCCGCTTTTCAAGAATATCCCTGTCGGTTCGCAGGTGTGGATGAGCCACGGCGACACCATCACCTCTATCCCCGACGGTTTCAAGACCATCGCTTCGACCGACAAGGTTGCTATCGCTGCCTACCATGTGGAAGGCGAGCAGACTTGGGGTGTGCAGTTCCATCCGGAAGTGTATCATTCGGAACATGGCACGCAGCTCCTGCGCAACTTCGTCGTTGACATCTGCGGCGGCAAGCAGGACTGGACAGCCGAATCGTTTATCGAGAGCACCGTCAAGCAGCTTCGTGAGCAGCTCGGCGACGACAAGGTGGTGCTTGGCTTGAGCGGCGGTGTCGATTCGTCGGTGGCTGCCGTGCTTCTCAACCGTGCCATCGGCAAGAATCTTACATGTATCTTCGTCGATCATGGTATGCTCCGCAAGAATGAGTTCCGCAACGTGCTCAACGATTACGAATGTCTCGGACTCAACGTGGTCGGTGTGGATGCTTCAGATAAATTCTTCAGCGAACTCGCAGGTGTGACTGAGCCGGAGCGTAAGCGTAAGATTATCGGCAAGGGTTTCATCGATGTTTTTGATGAGGAGGCTCATAAGATCAAGGATGTGAAATGGCTTGCACAAGGCACCATCTATCCTGACTGCATCGAGAGTCTTTCAATCACCGGCACAACAATAAAGAGCCACCACAACGTCGGTGGTCTTCCCGAAAAGATGAACCTTAAACTCTGCGAGCCCCTCCGTCTCCTTTTCAAGGACGAGGTACGTGCCGTAGGTCGTCAGCTCGGTATGCCCGAACACCTCATCAAGCGTCATCCCTTCCCCGGACCGGGTCTTGCAGTCCGTATCCTCGGTGATATCACACCTGAGAAGGTACGCATACTTCAGGATGCCGATGATATCTTCATCCAAGGTCTCCGCGATTGGGATCTCTACGACAAGGTATGGCAGGCAGGTGCTATCCTGCTTCCCGTGCAGAGCGTAGGCGTGATGGGTGATGAGCGTACTTACGAGCGTGCCATCGCACTCCGTGCTGTAACCTCCACCGATGCCATGACCGCCGACTGGGCTCATCTGCCTTACGACTTCATGGCTAAGGTCAGCAACGATATCATCAACAAAGTGCGTGGCGTGAACCGCGTATGCTATGACATCTCCTCAAAACCACCGGCCACAATTGAGTGGGAATAGTGACCCTTTGTACCTAATATTATATACTAATATTATATAGAGGTAATGTGGAGAATATGCATATATAAGTATATATGATATGTCATATAAACAGTCAGCCCCGGTCCTGATAAAAGGATCGGGGCTGACTGCTGTTTTAACGGATTTGTAACATTTGTTTATGTGGTTGCAGGATGATTGTAAACATGCCTGTAACATTTGTAACATTTGTGTAAGGAATGTTTAGTTAAAATGGGGGAAATCGCCAACTGAGGGTGCCAGAAAGCCGTTTTTTGTCATAAAAATAATTCATGGCGAAGAGAATTTAAACAGATTTGTAACGGGAATATTGTAATAGTCGTTACATTGTAACATTTTTGTAATTATTGTAATAGTGCGTAACAATCTAAAAATCAATATATTATAAAGATTGTAACAAGATTGCCATGAAATTAACATATTTTTACAAAAGATTTGTCTCCGCCAACGATTTTGGTTGTAATTTTGAAGTGTCAAACAAAAATAATAACTCATCACAGTCGATCTTACGAGAGACTAAAAATAATAAGTTCAACACATAAAAATATACAATTATGGGAACTCAGGAATTTCAGAACAAGCTTATGAGCCTTCAGGGCAACCTCCTCAACTTCGCGTTCATGCTCACTTCAAACCGCGATAACGCTTACGATCTTCTTCAGGATACTACCCTGAAAGCCCTCGATAACGAAAGCAAGTATGTTGACAACACCAACTTCAAGGGTTGGGTTTTCACCATCATGCGCAACATCTTCATCAACAACTATCGTCGCGTTGCCCGCTCGGCTACCGTCATCGATCAGACCGAGGATCTCTATCACCTCAACCTCTCACAGGACTCAGGTCTTGAGACTCCCGAAGGTTCTTTCGGCGCAAACGAGATCTCTGCTGCAATCGACGAATTCCCCGATGAATACCGCATTCCCTTCTCAATGCACGTTGCCGGTTACAAGTACAACGAAATCGCTGAGAAGATGAATCTTCCCCTCGGTACTGTAAAGAGCCGCATCTTCTTCGCCCGCAAGAAACTTCAGGTGCGCTTTGCCGACTACCGCTAATTTAAAAGACATAATACAAAGGAAAGACACACGATCCCATATAAGCTTGAAACGGAAATTTCTTCCCCTTGATTATAGATCTTCAAAGTTTCCACGGGTATCGTTCTAATGGTAAAAAAAAGATTGATTTTTTAGGTATAAGTTTTCATTCAAGGTATTGATTCTAAGATAAGAAAGAGATATAAGATTTTTCATGTTAAGGTATTGATCTATCTCTATAAAAGGCACACATAACTCATAAAAACCGCCAGCGATGTGATTTCGCCGGCGGTTTTTCTTATTGCAAAAATGGCTATCAATCTGATATATGGGACAATCTTAAAACATCAAATCATAATTGAACACCGTTTTTGTAGGGACGCGGCGTGCCGCGTATGCCGGATAGAATACATTGGCCTGAAATATAGGCTACAACTATTTTATTCGGCATACGCGGCACGCCGCGTCCCTACAATAGATTCTGTTATCAAAGGATTATATGGGTAGAAATAGTTTGGAGTATGTGATACAAAATCAGGGATCACGGAGGCTGTCCGTGATCCCTGCGGGTATAGAGCTATATGTGTATGCTTTAGCGTGTTTGTCGCGATTAAGATTCAGTGATCTTATGCGATACCGAGATCCTTCTTGAGGGCTTCGATTTTCTCTTCGGCGAGTTTGCCGCACTTATCGTAGTCCTCGACCTTTTCCATGGGCACTTTCACTTCCATGTAGAACTTGATCTTGGGCTCTGTGCCTGAAGGACGTACAGAAACTTTCGAACCGTCGGCTGTGAAGTACTGGAGCACGTTTGAGGTGCAGGGGAAGTCAAGCTTCTCGACAGTATTGGTGTCAGTGTGGGTGAGGTTGAGCGAAGCGTAGTCCTTGATGACGGTCACGGGGCTGCCTGCGAGTGACTTGGGAGGATTCTCGCGGAACTGCTTCATAAGTGCCTGAATTTCTTCTGCACCGGTCTTGCCGGGACGAACAACAGATACGCCTACCTCGTGGCTGAAACCATATTTGAGATAGATGTCGGCGAGCATTGCTTGGAAGTCCATGCCCTTATCCTTGGCCCATGCGCAAGCTTCGGCGAGGAGTGAGCAGGCAGAGACAGCATCCTTGTCGCGTACGAAAGTCTCGGCGAGGAAGCCGTAGCTTTCTTCGCCACCACCGAGGTAGCGGAGCACGTCCTCATTGTCGCGCATCACGGCTGCGATCCATTTGAAACCGGTGTAGCAGTCATAGAGACGCACGTTCATAGCGTCGCAGATAGCCTTGATGGTCTCGGTGGTCACGATGGTCTTTACGGCAAACTCGTTGCCCTTGAGCAGACCGAGTTCCTTGTTACGGGTGATGATGTAGTTGAGGAGGATCATCACGATCTGGTTACCGTTGAGAAGCACGTATTCACCGTTATTGTCTCGGATCACACAGCCTACGCGGTCAGCGTCGGGGTCAGATGCCATTACGATGTCAGCATTGACTTCCTTGGCCTTGGCGATGGCCATAGCCATTGCGGAGGGTACTTCGGGGTTGGGTGACTCTACAGTGGGGAAATCGCCGCTGGGGACATCCTGCTCAGGAACATGGATGATGTTGGCGAAACCGAAGTTCTTGAGTGATTCCGGAATCAGTTCGACGCCTGTGCCGTGGATAGGAGTATAGACGATCTTCAGATCCTTGTTGCGCTCGATGGCTTCGGGGCTGAGCGAGAGACCCTTGATCTTTTCGAGATATACTTTATCGACGTCTGCACCGATGATCTGGATCTTTGACTTGTCACCCTCGAATTTGATATCCTTCACGCTCTTGATGCGGTTGACATGGTCGATGATGTTGACATCGTGGGGAGCGATGATCTGTGCGCCGTCCTCCCAGTATGCCTTGTAGCCGTTATAGATCTTGGGGTTGTGAGATGCAGTAATGTTCACACCGCTCTGGCAACCGAAGTGGCGGATGGCGAATGAGAGTTCGGGAGTGGGGCGGAAGCTGTCGAAAAGATAGACCTTGATACCGTTGGCCGAGAAGATGTCGGCAACGATCTCGGCAAATTTGCGCGAATTGTTGCGCACGTCATGACCGACGGCCACACTGATTTCGGGGAGATCCTTGAACGCTTCCTTGAGGTAGTTGGCGAGACCCTGAGTAGCTGCGCCGACTGTGTAGATGTTCATGCGGTTTGAACCTGCTCCCATGATGCCGCGCAGGCCACCTGTTCCGAATTCGAGATCCTTGTAGAAACTTTCGATAAGTTCGGTCTTGTCATCAGCGTCGAGCATACGCTTGACTTCAACACGTGTTTCTTCGTCATAACCGTCGCCGAGCCATACCTGAGCTTTCTCGGTGACTTCTTTCAATAACTGTTCGTTTTCCATATATTTTAGGGGGTTAATATATTTTAGAGGTAGGTGATTTCAGTTTTTCAATGGCCGACAGGATGATGTCGGAAATTTGGTGGCGGACTGCCGATATTTGACTTAGAGAATAGATATCGGAGCAGTTCAAGATTTTAGAATTGTGATTAAGGCAAATTTACAGCCTTTTGTGGGAAATAACAAAGAAATCGAAAGAAAAATGTTAAATCCGAGCCTAAATTTGGTTAATTCAGAATATGCTTTCCGAAGGATGGCTCATCTATGGTAAATCACGGTATAAAAATCGAGCGCGTTTCCGCAAGCAGTCCGTGTGGACACAAGGCGGAAACGCGCTGAGATCGTTGTGATTAATGGAGGAATCTTCTGTGGAAGAAATAGGGTTTACTTCGCATCAGCCATAGCTTTGCTGACATCGGCGCGAAGTTCATCGCTCTGCTTACCACGGCTGAGGATGGTACCGTCAGGACCGAAGAGGATGATGCAGGGGATACCCTTGATGCCGTAGAGATCGGTGGGGATGCTCTGAGCATTGATGACGTTCATCCAAGGAAGCTCATGAGCCTCGATGCCTTTGAGGGTGTCCTCAGGTTTGTCCCATACGGCCACGCCGATCACTTCGAGACCCTTGGGGCCGTACTCCTTGTAGAGATCCTTGATGACGGCAGTCTGGCGGATGCAGGGACCACACCAGCTTGCCCAGAAGTCAACGAGGACATATTTGCCCTTGCCTACATAGTCGCTGAGACGGAAGGTGGAATCATTGTAGGTCACTTCGAAATCCTTGAACATCTTTCCTTCAGATGTCTCGTCGAGGTTCACGAGTGACTGACGGAGCTTCTGCACGCGGTTGTATTCACCGAGTGAGGGATGAGCAGCAAGTACGGAATCAAGTTCGGTAAGGGTGTAGGAGCTGCCGGGGCCTGAGAGGAATACAGCATAACCGAGGGGATTGTCGATGTTTTCCTCCATGAGTTTGTTTTCGGCATTGGTTATGCGTTCGTTATATTCAGGATAACGTGCTTCCTGAAGAGAATCGGGGAGTGCGCGGAATTCCTTGATGGTAGCCATGTAGCTCTCCATGAATTCGCTGTTCTTGGCGTTGAGTTCACCACCGATTACAGAACCGTCGGTATTGACAGTGATTGAATCACCTTCGAGAATGAGTCGGCCTGCGCCACGTCCGTCAACGGAGATGGTCACATAGCGGGGTGCGGTGAGTTCGCCTTGGAACACTGCGATACCGTCAGTGATGACTGCGCTGTCGATCTTATCCTCGGTGTCGAAATCTACAATGTATGCCGTCTGATCGTTGAGTTGAGGATCGGCATTAAAGGTCACGACGTAGTTTTGCTTAGGAGTTTGAGAACATGCAGCGAGCAGGAGAAGTCCGGCCGCGTAGAACAATGATTGTTTCATCGATGTTGAGAAATTTGTGATAATGATGATTGATAAATTTACCCTTAACTATTGTCATGCTGTTGGTACTCAACAGTTAAGGATAATTATAATAGTTTTAAGAGCTGATTTAGATATGCAAAGATAGCATTTTATCCTCACACCTTAAAATTATCATAAGTGTTAAAGAACACCATAATTTTTTAATGAGCGAGAAAAAATAATGCTTATATTTGCCGACTACACCGGCTTGCGCTGCCCTGAATGGGTGATCACGGCCCGAAATAGATACAATGAATAAAACGAGTGGAAAATACATTTCAGCATTCCAGAGAGCCTTTCCGGCATGGCCCGGCAAGGTGGTGAGGTTCTATGTCGATGGTTTCCGTTCCATGACAGTCGGGAGGAAACTGTGGATACTGATACTGATCAAACTTTTCGTGTTGTTTTTCGTGTTCAAGCTCTTTTTCTTTCCGGATCTTCTCAGCCGTGACTATGACACGGACAGCGAACGGGCGGAAGCGGTCAGGTCTTCGATGCTCAACCGTCGGTGAACCTTTGACTGATTATAACTGATTAATATATATAATAACATAAATTATTCACGCTTTTACTTATTATATTTATGGATGACTTGATGACTGTAGTCGATTGGTCGCGTTGGCAGTTTGCCCTAACCGCCATGTATCACTGGCTCTTCGTACCCCTGACGCTCGGACTGAGCGTGATCGTCGGGATTATGGAGACAATCTATTACCGTACACGCAGCGAGAAGTGGCTTCGCACCACTAAATTCTGGATGACACTGTTCGGAATCAATTTCGCTATGGGTGTGGCCACAGGTATTATTCTTGAATTTGAGTTCGGCACCAACTGGTCAAACTATAGTTGGTTTGTCGGCGACATCTTCGGTGCACCGCTTGCCATCGAGGGTCTGCTTGCCTTCTTCATGGAGGCAACGTTCATAGCCGTCATGTTCTTCGGTTGGAAAAAGGTCAGTCCCGGTTTCCACCTCGCTTCCACATGGCTGACTGCCATAGGCGCATCGATTTCAGCCCTTTGGATCCTCATAGCCAACGCATGGATGCAGTATCCTGTCGGCATGGAGTTTGATCCCGGTCAGATGCGTAATATCATGGACAATTTCTGGGACGTAGTGCTCTCGCCGGTTGCTGTCAACAAGTTCTTCCACGCCGTGTTTGACGGTTGGGTTGTCGGTGCGGTGTTTGTCTGCGGAGTCAGCGCATGGTATCTTCTCAAAGACCGCCGCAGGGAGTTTGCGATGGACTCCATCCGTATAGCCGGATGGTTCGGTCTCGTCGGCATATTGCTGACTTTATGGACCGGTGACGGCTCGGCCGTTCAGGTGGCAAAGGTGCAGCCAATGAAACTCGCTGCAATGGAAGGTCTCTATAACGGTAAGGTCGGTCAGGAACTTATAGGAGTGGCCCTGCTCAATCCTTCAAAGGAACGCACGGATGATTCCGATCCTTATCTGTTTGATATTTCCATACCTTACGGGCTGTCGGTGCTCGCCAATCATGATCCGAACACCTTCGTCCCCGGCATCAACGACCTGATCGACGGTATCCGTCTGACTCCGGAGGGCGACACCATCCGTACAGATTCCTACGCCGAGCGTATAGCCATCGGCAAGCGTGCCCACGAGGCTCTGCGCGATTTTGACGCGGCTATGGCCAATGGCGACGAGGCTGCTATGGCTGCCGCACGCTCACGCCTGAAGGATGATTACCGTTACTTCGGCTACGGCTATCTCAACAGTCCCGATGAGGCTGTGCCTCCTGTGGCGGTTACGTTCTATTCGTTCCGTATCATGGTCATGGCAGGCGGTTATCTGCTGATCTTCTTTATCGTGGCTGTCTGCACTATGGGCGGACGCCGTTCGCGCCTGTGGCAGCAACGCTGGTGGCAGTGGGTGGCCATGCTTACCATCCCTGTCGTATGGATCTGTTCCGAGGCGGGTTGGGTTACTGCCGAGGTTGGCCGCCAGCCGTGGATTATCGAAAACCTCATGCCTGCGAAGGCCGCTATCTCGGCCATCTCTGCATCGACCGTGCAGCTGACATTCTGGATGTTTGCTGCTGTGTTCACCGCCCTTCTTGTGGCTGAAATCACCATCATGATCAACCAGATCCGCAATGGTGGTTCGGACGAGAAGCAGGATTATTGATCATCGTAACTTATATTCGTGATACACATTAAATAATATACCTATAACAAGACTATTTTATGGAACTTGAATCCTTACAGATATATTGGTGGCTCCTGATCTCTGTGCTTGGTGCCATACTTGTTTTCCTCCTGTTCGTGCAGGGTGGCCAGACATTCCTTTTAGGTGTCAGCGACAATTCGGAGGCATCCCGCCGCATGATAAGTTCTTTCGGTCATAAATGGGAGTTGTCGTTCACGACTCTTGTCGTTTTCGGCGGTGCGTTTTTCGCCTCATTCCCCTTGTTCTATTCAACCAGTTTCGGCGGAGCTTACTGGCTGTGGATGCTTATACTCATCAGTTTCGTCCTTCAGGCTGTTAGCTATGAATTTCGTTCAAAGAAGGGAAATGTATTCGGTACACGCACTTACGATACATTCCTTTTCATCAACGGAAGCGTGGGATGTGTGCTGCTCGGAGTTGCCGTTGCCATGTTCTTCTTCGGTGCGGAGTTCACGGTTGCCAAAGGCAATCTTCTCGATGCATCCGCTCCGGTGATCTCGACGTGGGCACCGTCACATGGCTTTGAGGCGATTTTCTATTGGAAAAACCTTGTGCTCGGTTTTGCCGTGCTCTTCCTCGCGCGTACACAGGCTGCGCTCTACCTTATGAACAATAATCCGCAGAGCGATAAATTTTTCTGGACCAATCGCCGCAGGGTGCTTTTCAATGCAGTGCTCTTCCTCGTGTTCTTCCTCCTTTTCGTCGGGCTTCTCCTTACTGCTGAGGGTCTTGAGACCGCCTACGACGGAAGTATCGACGGACGTGCGAGCCAGTTCACAGTGCGCGAGTTCAAATACTTCTTCAACTTCCTTGATATGCCGTGGGCTTTGGTCGCTTTCCTGATCGGTGTGGTGATGGTTCTCTATGCTATTATCCGCTCGGCTTTCGCTGATCACTGGACCTGCGGTATATGGTGGAGCGGAATCGGCACGGTGCTCGTGGTGCTCTCACTTTTCTGGATCGCCGGTTACAACAACACACCTTACTATCCGTCGCTCACCGACCCGTCATCGTCGCTGACCATTTTCAACAGCTCGTCGAGCCTTTTCACGCTTACCTGCATGAGCTGGGTATCGGTAATCATTCCATTCGTCCTTGCCTACATCGCGTATGCATGGTATTCGATGGATAAGAAACATTGATTTGTTAGTTCATGAAAATAATAATTCATGAAATTGTAGGGTCGCATTTTAATGCGACAGCACAGGTTTAATAGATTTAGGCGGGTCAAAAGAAATTTTGACCCGCCTAAATTTATCGCTTGTTCGATTACGATCCTTTAGAGATCGAAGAATGTCTTGAAGGCGCGTATGGTGTAGGCGTGATCCTTGGTGGCCATTGTTTCGCGGACGGAATGCATGCCCCAGATGGCTTCGCCCATATCGACTCCGCGCAGGTCGATCTGCGAGGTGAGGATGTTGCCGAGTGTGGAACCGCCTGCCACATCGCTGTGGTTCACGAAGTACTGGCAGGGAACGCCGGCTTTCTCGCAGATGCTCTTGAAAATGGCGGCTGATTCGGCATCGGTCATGTATTTACAGTTGGCATTGATCTTTATGGCTGGGCCTCCGCCTACGACGGGATGGTTTGTCGGGTCATACTTCTCGGCATAGTTTGGATGGAAGGCATGTGCATTGTCGGCCGATACCATGAACGAAGCGTCGATACTACGCAGATAATCCTCCTCGTTTCCACCGAGACAGCCGACTATACGGCGCAGCAGCTGCATCAGCACCGGCGAGGCTGCACCCTGCTTTGTGCCTGAGCCGGTCTCCTCATTGTCGAAGATGGCCATGACGCGAGTCTGGGTCGTGGATGAGGTTTCGAGCAGTGCGGTCATTGCGCCGTGAACCATGCTGAGGTCATCGAGGCGTCCGGAGGTAAGGAATTCCTCGTTTAGACCGACGAGACAGGCTGGAGTGGTGTCATAGAGCGAGAGGTCAAAGTCGAGGATGTCCTCGATGCGGCACGACAGAGCATCGGCGATAGTGCGCAGGAGCAGATTGTCCTTCTCGGCGGCTTCCTTCACGATGGCTATCACCGGGAGCATATCTTTCTGTTTGGAGAGGGGATTGCCCTCGTTGACTGCGCGGTTGAAATGGATGGCGAGATGAGGGATGGTGAGCAGCGGACGGTCAAATTTGACAATCTCCGTGCGGGGACGGAGGGGATCGTCGCCACGGAGCACTACGCGTCCGGCAAGCGAGAGGGGACGGTCGAACCATGTGTAGAGGATCGGGCCGCCATAGACCTCGACGTTGAGTTTGACAACTCCACCGTCACTGATCATCTCGGCGTTTGGTTTGACGCGCATACAGGGTGAGTCGGAGTGGGCGGATATGATGCGGAATCCCGATGCAGGGCCTTCGGTCGATGTGACGAAAGCGAAGATCGCGCTTGAATTTTTGGTGATATAGTACTTGCCTCCCGGTTGGAGAGTCCATGCGTCGCGCGGATCCAGACGTGTGAAACCGGCTGCATCGAGCTGAGTGCTGACGGTTTTAACCGCCAAAAAATTGACCGGACTTTTGTCGAGAAACTCCATTAGGGAGCGGGCTGTGATCTTTACATCTTCCATAATATATTTTGTGGGCTTATGTTTTTGGTATCGGATTTCGCGGATGGTCGTGTCAGAATGTATAGATTCCGTGTTGTAGGGCCGATTTTACCACAGCATCACCGAGCTGATCCTGACACAGCATCATCCGCAAAGATAGTAAAAAAATATCACGGCACATCCGTCGCCGTGATATTTTTAATGATTTCGTATTTATGGTGTTTAATACGATACTGTCGTTGAATTAGAATTCCTGATCGAAAAGTTTGCGGACTTCCGGTTTGAGGAAATGGTCGATGGAGTAGGGGTGGACCGCCACGTCAATGTTGCCGAGGGCGTAAGGGCCGATCTCGTATGGGTCATAGTGGAAATAGAGTGTGTTGTTGACTATGTAGGGACGGCCGGGATAGGTGAACTGACTGACGAAAATTCCGGTGCGATCGAGCGAACGGACCGGGACTGACAACTGACGCGCAAGTGCTTCCTTGATCACAGGCATGATCGAGTCGTTGGTCACACCGGGGAGATATATATTGTCATTGGTCAGAACTACACCTTCATTCAGATTATAGGTGAAGGGGCGTGTGGCAGTCATCGGGTGGGCTCCACCGAGGAAGCTTGAAGCAATCACCTGATAGGTGACAAGATCTTCAGTAAGATCGGTGATGTCGGCGGTGACGCTATAGAAATAGGTCATTGAGTCGGCCGGAAGTGAATCGACAGGCTCGACGGAAGTTGCTCCATCCACTATGGAGGTGTTTGCGATAAAGTTTTTCAGGACTTCACGGATTCCGTCCGATGTACGGTCACGGAACGCTATACGTTTAATCGAGTCCTGAAGGACCGAAAGGTTCGCCGATCCCATTTTTTCAGGCCACTGTATAGAGGTCATGAGTTCGAGATAGACAGTCCCGTAGTCGGTCTCGACTTTATAATCTTTCTGCCCTGACATGAGTTTCTGACAGATTTCAAACTCGTCGATTCCATCAATGCTTTCGGGAGAAGATGATCTCTGTCCGCATGACGCAGCGAGAAGTGCAACGAGTGGCAGACCAAGGAGATAATATTTAGATTTCATAATGATTCAGCTGATGTGTTTTGATTTGAAAATATCTTATGCAAAATTGGGTAAAAAAATTCAAATATAAGAGGGAAAAATCATCAACGTAACAGGTTTGTAACAATCGAAATTCATTTTTTATCGGTGAAACAGGACATTCAGATGGTATAAAAGGCTAAAAATGCGCCAAAAAACAGCCCAATTAACATAATTATGCGTTTGGATGGTTGAAAGTTGTCAAAAAAATACTTAACTTTGCACCGCAAATGTGAAATTATTCATCGTTTGCCCCTAAAAACGAAAATTAATCATTAAAAACTTACAATCAACTAAAGCTATGTCTGAAATTGCATCTCGAGTTAAAGCTATCATCGTTGATAAGCTCGGTGTTGACGAAAACGAAGTAACCGAAACCGCAGAATTCACTAAGGATCTTGGCGCTGACAGCCTCGACACCGTTGAACTCATCATGGAATTTGAGAAGGAATTTGGCATCACCATCCCCGATGATCAGGCTGAAAAGATCAGCACTGTACAGAACGCTATCGAGTACATCGAGGCTAACACTCAGAAGTAAAACCGGTCCTGCAGTCGGCACGACTGCGCTTTGACCGCGCCACAAAAGGCTCCCCACGCCAGTGAAAAACAGCAGCGCGGTGGAGCCTTCTTCTCGCTTTAGGCCCATGCTCTTACGTCGGGGCCTTACGGGTAAGATCCCTCCGATGAATGTCAAAGGACTTTCCCGCTTCTTTTCATTATTTTCCTTTCAAGAATCTACTATTAATTGCCAATGGAATTAAAAAGAGTAGTGGTGACCGGCCTCGGTGCCATCACCCCCATAGGCAACGATGTTGAGACCACATGGCTCAACGCCGTAGCCGGCAAGAGCGGTGCCGCTCCCATCACCCATTTCGACGCCTCTAAATTCAAGACTCAGTTTGCCTGCGAAGTCAAGGGTTACAATGCCAATGACCACTTTGACCGCAAGAAACTCCGTCAGCTCGACCTCTATGCCCAGTATGGTATCGTCGCAGCCCGTCAGGCTGTTGCCGATTCAGGTCTTGAAGAAGCTCCCAACCTCGACCGTAACCGCGTAGGCGTGATCGTCGCCGCAGGTATCGGTGGTCTCCACACTTTCGAGGAAGAGGCCGGCTACTATGCTGTCAACGGCGCTGAGCAGGGTCCCAAATACAATCCCTTCTTCATCCCCAAGATGATCGCCGACATCGCTTCGGGTCACATCTCAATGGAATACAACTTCCACGGTCCTAACTTCGGTGTGGTTTCGGCATGTGCTTCGTCCAACAACGCCATCATCGATGCCTTCAACCTCATCCGTCTCGGAAAGGCCGACGCTATCGTGACCGGTGGTGCAGAAGCCGCAATCTATCCTGCAGGTGTGGGCGGTTTCAACTCGATGCACGCGCTTTCAACCCGCAACGATTCGCCTGAGACTGCATCGCGTCCGTTCAGCAAGTCACGCGACGGTTTCGTGATGGGCGAGGGTTCAGTTGTCCTCATCCTTGAGGAACTCGAACACGCCAAAGCCCGCGGCGCGAAGATCTATGCTGAGGTTGCCGGCGGCGGCATGAGTGCTGACGCTTATCACCTCACAGCCACTCACCCCGACGGCCTCGGTGCGAAGCTCGCCATGAGCAATGCTCTTGAGGATGCAGGCATGACTCCTGCCGACATTGACTATATCAACGTACACGGTACATCGACCCCCGTTGGTGATATCTCTGAGGTCAAGGCTATCGTAGAGCTCTTCGGTGATCAGGCTCATAAGCTCAATATCAGCTCCACCAAGTCGATGACCGGTCACCTTCTCGGTGCTACCGGCGCGCTCGAAGCCATGTTCTCTGTCCTCGCCTGCAAGAACGACGTCGTTCCCCCGACCATCAACCACGAGGAAGGCGACGAGGATGAGAATATCGACTACACCCTCAACTTCACATTCAACAAGGCCGAGAACCGTCCTGTCCGTGCCGCACTCTCGAATTCATTCGGATTCGGCGGTCATAACGCGACTGTAATCGTCAAGAAGTACGAGGAATAATCTCTTTGCGGCCGGGTCTGCGATCCGGTGGAAGGAGAACAAATCCCCCTTGGATTTCTCAATAAAAAAGCCATAGCCAGCAGAGGTGTATATGACCGAAAGTCATGTGCACCTCTGATTTTTTTGACTGGTGGCCATCAGTGGTCCGATACAATTACTACCCCTTTTCAGGCGCTTTGGGAAAGGAGGGTTTTGTGTCGGATCGAGCATTTTCAGGCAAGAAAATATCTATTATTCAGGCTGTCAAGGGAAGAATGGAAGTGAAATCTGATATTGTAGGATCATGACCTGCTTGGATCTTGGCTTTAGGCTGTGGATCTTAGTAAATTAAGATTGAACGATATTTGCCTTATTGTAGATTCAACTTGGGAATGGCGGCCGAAAGGCTAATTCTTGAATTGTTAAAAATGATTAATGGGTTGCGGGGCTATTGGCATATATTTATATTTGTCAAGCATTTACCAATCTAAAACCATTAAATTTTATGAAGTTTTCTACATTAAGTATGGCCGTTTGTGCGTTGATGACAACCTTCTCTGTCAGTGCCGCCGGCTCTGTGAACATTCCGACCAATGCGGAGAATCCTTTTGATCTTAAAGCCGCAACCATTGAAAACAACAGCTCATTCTCACCCAACGTCAAGGACAACGGTGATTTCAGCAACCTCGATTACTTCGGCGAAGGCGATGTGGCTGTGTTTGCAATCAACAACACTCTTACTGCTTCTTACACCATCACATTCGAGACCGCTACACCGCAGGAACTCAGCAATGCTGATTTCGAGATCCTCAATGCTGACGGTACTTCCATCTACAAGCAGAATGCCCTCATCGAAAAGACAGGTGAGTCAGGCGGTGACTGGGGTAACTATGTCGTTAACTCCACTCTTCCCGCCACTCCCGTGATGGAAAAGGGTCAATACACCCTCAAGATCACAATGCATCAGGGTATTACGTGGGAGACTTACACTGCCAATATCCGCAACATCGCCTTCACTGCCAATGAATCAACCGGTGCTGACGCTATCGATATCCCCACTGCATCGTTTGATCTCAGCAAGGTGAAGATCGAAAATAACAGCTCATTCTCACCCAACGTCAAGGACAACGGGGATTTCAGTAACCTCGATTACTTCGGCGAAGGTGATGTGGCTGTGTTTGCACTCAACAATACTCTCAACAGCGCGTATGCGATCACATTCGAGACTGCTACTCCGCAGGAGATGAGCAATGCTGACTTCGAGATCCTCAATGCAGCAGGTGCTTCCATCTACAAGCAGAACGCCATCATCGAAAAGACAGGTGAGTCAGGCGGTGACTGGGGCAATTATGTTGTCAACTCAACTCTTCCCGCTACTCCCGTGATGGAGAAGGGTCAATATACCCTCCGTATCACAATGCATCAGGGCATTCTCTGGGATACATTCACTGCCAACATCCGCAACATCGCCTTCACAGCCGTTGATGGCGGATCAGAGGGTAGCGATCAGGCAGGTGAGCTTGAGGAGCAATC